>JBAPSY010000235.1:0-34225 GCA_049281855.1 Anaerolineales bacterium | reverse complement strand
GGGAAACACCCCTCGCCCAGCTGTGGACCGCACTACACTTCGGTGACTACGTGGCGTATTACCTGGCGATGCTCTACGAGACTGACCCCACTCCCATCCAGGTGTTGGAGGGTTTTAAAAAGCAATTAGCTGAAAGTTAAAACGTTGGAAAATTAGAACGTTTGAACATTGGCACGTTGCAATCCTGGTTTTGGGTGATCAGAGTACTCTCAACCCTACCTACGAGTCACTACTCAAAGCTGACTGCAGCGTAAAGTATTACCCCATATTTTTAAAGAAAATCCGAAGCGAATTGAAACTTCGTTTCGGATATATTATCCATACTTGTTTCGATCACGGCTTATTGGCTGTGATCTTGGCGCTGAAAACAGCCTCCCTGACCGGCTTGTCACCAAGGTCGACGCCCTCATCCAGCTCGACCAACTTGACTTCCACCCCATCACTCATTAACAAGCGCTTACAGAGCTGGCAGCACGATCCAGCGTTGATTTGCTTTGACCACACCTTTCCACTCGAACAGGATGTTTTCCCCCATCTGACCATGATAAATCAGATAATTCCTATATTATAATTATGGTTTCAGACAAGCTTGTATATTCCACTACCCGCAAAGGAGCTCTCATGAAAACCCGAACCATCTGTATTGCACTTCTCCTCGTATCCATGTTATTAGTAAGCTGCAGTGTCTTGACCAATGCAGGTGTCAAGGTGATAACCCCATCCAATGTGAACATCAGTGAAAACCGCGATGTGAGTGGTTTTCATGCGATTGAATTTAGCACAGTCGGAAAGATAAACGTTATACAGGGTGACAAAGAGTCACTGAACATATCAGGCCCCGACAACCTTGTCCCGGAAATCAGCACAACGGTAAGTAATGGGACCCTCATCATCAAGAATAAGGAGAACATCACCGTCACCTCCTTCAACAGTGAGAACGTGCTGATATTCACCATTGTGGTTAAAGACCTCACCTCTTTCGCAGTCAGCGGAGCGGGAGATGTCCAGGTTGAAGCCCTCTCAACTCCCAGCATGGATTTGACCATGAGTGGAGCTGGAAGGGTCCAGATGAATCAACTCACCACCGACAGCCTCAAGGTCAACCTCAGCGGAGTTGGCGGGTTGGAAATTTCGGGCAGTGCACCTCAAGCAACGATCGATATCTCCGGTGCAGGCAGCGTGAATTCCCCGGACCTGAAGCTCAACACTGCTAATATCACCATCTCCGGATTGGGTAGTGCCACCCTGTGGGTGATTGACCAATTAACCGGTAACATCAGCGGTGCTGGAAGTGTCTCTTATTATGGTTCTCCCCAAACCAATACAAATTCAACTGGATTAGGCCAATTCAAATCCCTGGGAAGCAAGTAATTTCATCCTAGAATAATACTTATCCACATAGTAAAGACTCCCTTATGCATAGGGAGTCTTTACAGATAAAATGCAATCGAATGACGAACATTCCAACGTATAAACCTTCAAACGTTGGATTGTTATGTTTACGGCTTATGCGCCGTGATCTTGGCGCTGAAGACGGCCTCCCTGACCGGCTTGTCACCCAGGTCGACGCCCTCATCGAGCTCGACCACCTTGACCTTTACCCCATCACTCATCACCAGGCGCTTACCTCCCCCGCAGCACGATTCGGGAGCGACTTCCTTCACATACTCATCCACCGTCTGCTGGTCGAAGTAGACCGGGGTGAGCTCGATATTGGTAAATCCAGCCGCTTCGATCGTGGCAATGTAATCTTTTACGTCCAACGCCCCGGCTACACATCCAGCCCAGGCGCTCAGGCTATCCTTGACCACTTGGGGTAAGGGACCATCGGTGACGATATCGCTGAGGGCGAGCTTTCCGCCGGGCTTCAAAACACGGTAGGCTTCGCGGAATACCTGGGGCTTATCCGGCGAGAGGTTGACGACACAGTTAGAAATGATGACATCCACGGTGTTATCCGCCACCGGCAGGTGCTCAATCTCACCCAGGCGGAAATCGACATTCTTGAAGCCCATTTTTACCTGATTGAGGCGCGCTTTTTCGAGCATCTCGGCAGTCATATCCACCCCGATCACGTGACCGCGCTCACCGACCTTTTTGGCGGCCATAAAACAATCGATGCCGCCACCTGAGCCGAGGTCGAGCACGGTCTGACCGGGTTGCAGCGAGGCCAGGGTAATGGGGTCCCCGCAGCCCATGGAGAGTCCGGTGACCTCTTCGGGGAGCTCGTTTAACTCCGATATGGAATAAAGCTTACCGGCGGTCATATCCTCGGCACCTTTGGAGCAGCAGCTGGAAGATACTTTGGGCTGGAAACTGGCAGCAGCTTCGCCATAGTGCTGGCGTACCACCGAATGAATATCAACAGGTTTCTCGGTTATGTTTGAATCTGACATGGTCCTTACTCCTTTTATAATAGGTTATTCTCAGAGCTAAGAGAGGTATATACTATAATTATATCCATATTTTTCGATTAGTCAAGAGGAAATAAGTCGTATTAATCTAATAATTTCGATTATTAAGTCATATCCTTGACATATTGAGCGCCTTCTGATAAACTATAGCTTACATTCATTGATAATTATGGATAGGTTGTAGATTAGGATAGCCCATGGATAATATAAGCTCCACTTTGATCTCTCAGCTCCTGGATAAGGCACTCGAAAATATACAGCCGGAAGAACGGTTGGCATTTGTGGAAAGGCTTTTTGGCCAGCTACCTCCCGCAGGTCAACAGGAGTTCCTGCTCAGCCTTACGCGCCTATCTCTCGAGACCGGCACCTGTACGACGGAGCAGAAGGCTGCCAGCGAGACGGATGAATCCAGGCCAAGGCTGGTCAAGTTCATCCAAGCAAGCTCGGAGGATTTTGCCCCTGGCCAGATCTGCTGCCAGGCGATCACCGGTTTTGCCAGGTTGCCCGGCATGGACGAAGCACAAGTGGTAAATATTGCACAGATGTTCAACGGGCTGGCGGATGAAACGCGGGTGAGGATCGTCAAGCTGCTTTCAAAAGGAGAGTTCACCGTGGACGAGCTGGTGGAATTCCTCGGCGTGGCTCAATCCACAACCTCACACCACCTGCGGGTACTCAAGGAAGCGAATTTGATAAAGGGCGAGAAGCGTGGGCGGAACATCTACTATTCGCTGGTGAGGCCGGAAGAAGCGACTGTTGAGGCCGTTTAACACTTTTCCCGAGGCGATTTAAGTCGCGGCTGCAAGATCACCAAGTCTGCCTATGCTCCTCTTTGAAATCAATTCATCAAACCCGGACCTACCAATCTTTATTTATTTTATTTAATCCTTCGTGCCTTATGTGCTTTGGGAGGCGTCCTTTGGGTACTCCCTTGTGATGATTATTTCCTTTAAATATCATTCCTCATCTCTTGACACTCCCCCAACCTCATGTATAATCTTCTCCAATCGAATCACAAACGACCAGCGCGGAGACGAGTAACCCGTTTGCCTACCAGAGAGCTGCCGGATGGTGCGAGACGGCAGGCACACAGGTGAAATCCGCTCCGCCGGACCGCGGAACGATCCAATTGCTCTCGCAGAAATGGCACTGCCGTTATAAGGGAGCCGGGTCAGCCCGTTAGCGCTCATTTGAGGCCTTTCTGATCTCTCACTTCACGAACAGGTGATCAGGTTGGCAAAATGCAGGTGGCACCACGGGCGCCCCCTCGTCCTGCTGGAGAGGGGGCTTTTTATTCATCTTGGAGGTGCAACTATGTTAGATATCAACATCATCCGTGAACAACCCGATGTGGTGCGTAAAGCCCTGACAGACCGCCAGCTGGAGATCGCCCCCGTCGATCAAATCCTGGAGCTGGACCGACAGCGCCGCCCGACCATCCAGGAGACCGAGAGCCTTAAAGCACAGCGCAACGCAGTCTCCAAAGAGATCGGGAAAACCAAAGATCCCGCTGAACGTCAGGCGAAGATCGAAGCCATGCGTCAGGTGGGTGAGCGCATCAGCCAGCTCGACGAAACCTTGCGCAAGATCGAGGATGAGCTAAATACCATTCTGGCGGGCATCCCGAACATCCCCGATGCGCGCTCACCTTATGGGAAAGATGATAGCGAGAACGTGGTGCTGCGCGGAGTGGGTGAGATCCCCGAGTATGACTTCGAGCCCAAAGCACACTGGGACCTGGGACCTGCTCTGGGCATATTGAACTTCGAGCAAGGCGTGAAGATCACTGGCTCGCGTTTTTACGTGCTCAGCGGTGCAGGCGCCCGTCTGCAACGCGCCCTGATTGCCTGGATGCTCGACCTGCACATCCGTCAGGGTTACACCGAAAAGTACACCCCCTTCATGGTCAAGGAACAGACCATGTTCAGTGCCGGGCAGCTACCCAAGTTCGAAGATAACCTCTACCATGACGTGGAGGATGACCTGTGGATGGTGCCAACCGCGGAAGTGCCACTCACTGGCTTGCACATGGACGACGTTTTGGATGAAGCCAGCCTGCCGCTCTATTACACCGCTTACACGCCCTGTTTCAGGCGAGAAAGGATAAGCGCTGGGCGAGACGTGCGCGGCATCAAACGCGGTCACCAGTTTGACAAGGTGGAGATGTATATCTTCTGCAAGCCCGAGGAATCAGACCAGTTGCATGAGAAGATGCGTGCCGATGCCGAACAGACCTGCGCTGAGCTGGGACTTACCTACCGGGTCAAACAGCTTTGCACGGGTGACCTGGGCTTCAACGCCCGCCTGACCTACGACATTGAGGTGTGGGCACCGGGTTGCAATGAGTGGCTGGAGGTCTCATCGGTCTCGAACGTGGGAGATTTCCAGGCGCGGCGCGCCAACATCAAATATCGCCCCACCGAAGGCGGCAAGCTGCGCCTGGTGCACACCCTGAACGGCTCGGGGTTGGGTATGCCGCGCACCCTGATCGCCGTGCTGGAGAATTACCAGCAAGCGGATGGCAGCGTGGTCGTGCCGCCGGTGTTGCAACCATGGATGGGTGGGATCGACGTGATCCGCCCTGATCCAAAATAAGGAATAGCCTATGCCTGCCTGGCTGTCTACATCCATTTTCTGGACCACACTGATCATTATGGCGGTGGGTCTGTTCGGGCTGGCCGTCCCCATCTTCCCCGGCATCACCGTCATCTGGCTGGCAGCCTTAGGGTATGGGGTGATAACCGGCTTCAGCACCCTAGGTTGGGTTCTGTTTGCGGTGATCACCATCCTGCTCATCGTCGGGGTGACGATTGACAACGTCTTGATGGGCGCCAAAGCGCGCAAGGAAGGCGCGGCCTGGTCTTCACTGGCTTTGGGAATGCTGGCGGGCATCCTGGGGACTATTTTCTTCCCACCGGTGGGCGGGATCATCGCCGCACCATTGGTAGTGTTGCTGCTTGAATATAATCGCCAGCGTGACTTCAATAAAGCCCTGGCCTCACTGCGCGGCCTGGCGATCGGTTGGGGAGCGGCATTTGTGGTGCGCTTCTTCATCGGACTGGCGATGATTGGCATCTGGCTGGTGTGGGCAATAAATAAGTAGATCGGTCTGTAAACCTGAGAGCCAGTCTGTGGGTACACAGACCGGCTCTCGAATTCATAAACTTCTTCGTTGTTCAGGGTGGTGATGAAAGTGACTGCAAAAGACACAGTTTTCGATGGATAGTTGGTAGCCAGAACTCAAAGGTGCATCCCGCCAGATCGAGCCGTCAATACTCGCTGCAACTTTACTCCGGCTTATAAAACACCATCCCCACCCCCATCTTCTCCAGCCCTTCACTGGCCCAATACTCGATCAACGCCGATCCATCATCTAAGGCCTCGAACAGAGCTGGGATGGCGCACTCATTGCCGATCTTGGCCAGCGCTCGCGTTGCCTCCAGGCGGGCGACATGTTCACCATTCTGCATGACATCTAAAAGCTGGGGAACAATCTGACTGCCAATCGCCACCAATGCATCCCCAGCCAGGCGCCGGGTCAGGGCATCCTCGTCTGCTAGCATACTTTCCAACGCAGAGGCTGCTTTTTCGGATGGATGTTCACGCAATGCCAAACCAGCACACCAGCGCACACCCTTATCCGGATCTGCCAGTGCCCTCACCAAAAGCTGGGGCACACGCTCGTCGTCGTGAACTTCAGCCAACGCCCGCACTGCCCACCAGCGTAGCTCAGACTCCGGGCTGAAAAGCCTCTCCCGCAGGGGTTCCACCGCTTCTGACCCCCAGGTTGCCAAATGGGATAACGCTGACTCAGCCCGCTCATCGTCCCCACAGCTCAGCTCATCCAATAAATCTGAGAAAGCTTCCATTTTCACACCAGTAAAATACCTGTTGCTACAGGTGATGCAGCTAATCCTGATTAATCATCCGGTGGGGGTACGGGTAAAGCATCCACCGCGGTATTCACCCACTTATCTCCTTCATCGATTAACATCACTGGGATGTCATCGCGGATGGGGTACTTACGCCCGCAGTCGCGGCAGATCAGCCAGGATTCTTTATAATAATCCAGCAAACCTTCTTTTTCCCGAACGCAATTGGGGCAGCGTAAAATATCAAGCAGCTCTTGACTGACCATGTTTCCTCCGATAGTTCCTTGCTATATTCTCATTTCTGGCAAGATTGCCTCAGATCATCCCGTTCATGCACCTTGTGAAGAAAACCATAACCTAATGCTTACGCCTGAGTCAGAAACTTGTCGTTCCAGAGGAATATTCTACCCCAAAAACAGTCTTCCCGGCTACGATTGACAGTTAAAGCAAAGTTTACCCCATTTGCATTGGGTGGTGGGAAAGGGATTTTTTAATCTGGGAATAAACATAAATCTTCTCCCAAAATTGCAAAATGACCACACCTTAAATCATTATACGAGTATAGATATTTAAAGGCATGAAGTAATTTCAAAAATGTTTGGAGAAGATTGCTTCGGCTCCCAAAAGGTGCTGGTCTCTTCACTTTCATAAAGAGCACTCGCGATGTTTCGGGCGAATGACGCCCTCAATGACAACGAGAATTTATTATGGGTTTGGGGTCGGTTCTGGCGTAGGGATTTCCGTTCCAGGTCCGTATTCGAACTTTGCCTGCCAGGGCATATAATGAGTGTTGAACGTATCGTCGTGTATGATGACCCCATCGCGGGTAACTGTGCGTGTCACGGTCACATCGGCGCCAGCCACTGCCCAATCCACCTGTTTGATATCATCCTTTGCCAAGTCAGAGTTTTCTGTATACAATGGATCCGGCGGCTCGACGACATTCTGTAAACCGCTGGTATTCCAATCCACGGTGCGCCCGTCAGAGGTTGAATAAAACTTCCAGGTGAGGGAATGTGAACCCACATAGGTTTCCATCAGCAGCCAATAGGGCGTATCGTTGGTAAACCGGAAGTCCACCTGGGGGGCAAATACGGTTGCGTCCAACCCAGCCAGACTCTCATCATGCCCACCGCTGGCTGTTTGTTCGTAATACTTCACCCGGTAGGCATGGAACCAGCGCTCGTTAACCTGGTAACCGCCAAAGAAGACGGTGCGGAACAAGGTTGTGCTCACCTGGCACACCCCGCCACCCACGCCCTTAATGGTGCGGTCACCGAAGATGATCAGTGCTTCAGCGTAACCCGTATCCAGGCTCACATCACCCAGGACAGTCGCCATTGAGAACGTTTCACCAGGTGCCACCAGCAAACCATGAAAACGGGATGAAGCCGTGCTGATATTTTGGATGCGCGAGGCATCCGAGCCATAAAAATAGGATGTGTAGACGCTGGTCAGCTCGGTGATCCCCAGGCTCTCGGCTGTGGCATCATCCGTCACCGGTGGGTTGGTGGTTTGCATCACCAGGTTCACGCTGTGCTGCCCAGTCAGGATTTGCTGATTGATCTGTTGCAGGCTGGAATCCACATCCAGTGCTCGGCCGATGACCGCGGATTGGATCAGATCCAGCTGGTGAGTATCATCATTGAAGGTAAAGCGCGCGTTTTGCGGGTTGCGACTGAGTCCTGGGGCGATATTAAGGAGGAAATTCCTGATTGCCTCCGGGCTGAGGCCCACCTGGTAAAGCTCACCATTATCGGTTTTAACCCGTTGAATAGTCAACATCTGCGCCAGGGCGACTGGCTCGAACGACCACGGACCAGGATCTCCCTCCTCCGCGTTGGAGATTTGCAGCGTCAGTGGTGCAGATAGGATCTGCCGGGCCAGTTCTGCCTGCGCGGTGGCATCCAGGATTACCGGAGGCGTCTCATTCACTACCAGCGGTACAAGTCCATCCGTCATGGTCTTCAGCTGGGCGTCCAGGCTGGCGAGGGCAGCGGGTACATCCAGGCTACGCCCAACCTGCCCCGAATTGACCACCACCTCCACCCCGCTCACCCCCAGGGTGGCTTCGATGATGGGACGGTCTACCTGTTTGGCGATGCCTTGCAAGTAATTCTGTGCAACACGCTTATTGAACACGAACCACGGGGCCAGATCAACACCCGAGGACCAGGCGCGCCATTGGTCACTAATACGTACCGTAAGGCTGCCCGTCCTGCCCAGGTTATACGCTGCCAGGGCAGTAGTCTGGGAATCCAGAAGTAAGCCCAAGTCGGCTGGCTTGGTAGTCCACAAGCTAGTTCCTTCCTGGAAGACTATCTTTCCCCGCTGCGGGTAATCCAGGCGTTGGGTGATCAATGCAGCTGCTTGCTCGGTACTCATGCCGGATACGTCCACGCCTCCCACGGTCACGCCGGGGAAGATGCGCCCGTCGTACATCTGGGAGTAGAACCCTGGCAGTAATACGATCAGCAGGGCTAACAGCGCCAAGCCCATCACGAGAGCCAGGAGAGCCTGAGCTAATGGGCTGACTTTCAACGTTCTGGAGGGGGCATGAGCCATCCTTGGATGGACACGGGTGCCAGTGTTTGGGATCATAAGTAGATTTTACCAAAGAGTTTGATGGATTTCACTCAAAATAGGATAATTTTGCTAAGAATTGGATTAGTATCTCCAGGCTACAATTAGCGGGTATGCATTTAGACGTATAATCACCTCATCGGGTTCCAATTTAGAAAGAGGAGCAATTTATGTACCATTTTTCAGCCAACCACAGTATCAGCACGCTGGTCACCCACGTGGGCGAGGATGATAATCCCCACCATACTCATGTGACCCCCATTTACCAGACCTCCACCTTTAATTTCCCGGACGTTGCGACAGGCGCGGGAATCGTTGCACGCACTGAACCGGGATATTACTATACCCGCCTGGGTAACCCCAACCTGGATCACCTGGCGCGGAAGATCGCTATCCTGGAAGGGCTCGACTTGATCCGCCTCCAGCCCGAGACGAACCCTGACAGCCTGGTCGCCGGGCAGGTGTTCACCTCAGGCATGGCAGCCATCACGGCGGTATTATTCTCACAGCTCAAAGCTGGTGATTTCATCGTGTCTCAGGAAGCAGTCTACAGCGCCACCTTCACCTTCCTTAAGGTAATCGCACCCACCCTGGGCATCCAGGTTGAATGGGTGCGCGATCTCAGCCAGGCCGGGTGGGAAGCAGCGTTCAATGCCCATCCGGATGCTAAGTTAGCCTACGCTGAAACCCCTGCCAACCCAACGATGGCTGTGGTTGACCTTATGAGGGTGGCAGAGATTGCCCATCATCACGGGGCCTGGCTGGCAGTGGATAATACGTTTGCCACTCCATACTGTCAACGACCTCTCTCTCTGGGGGCGGATATTGTGGTTCACTCCACCACTAAGTTCCTCTCGGGTCATGGCGCCCTCACCGGTGGTGCAGTGATAAGCTCGCACCTCGATTACATCCACAAGACGCTTTACACCTTCGTCAAGGTGTTGGGAGGCATCCCCAGCCCGTTTGATTCTTGGCTGGCTAACCTAGGACTCAAGACCTTCGAACTGCGCATGCAGCGCCACTGCGAGAACGCCATGGAGGTTGCCCGCTTCCTGTCCACGCACCCCGCGGTGGCAACGGTATATTATCCCGGGTTGGAGGATGACCCCGGTCATGCAATTGCTACCCGCCAGATGCATGCCTTTGGTGGCATGCTGTCCTTTGAGCTAAAAGGCGGTATGCAGGCGGGTATCCGCTTGATGGAACGCGTACGCATGGCAACCCTGGCTGTATCCTTGGGCAACGTGGACACGTTGATCGAGCATCCCGCCAGCATGACCCATGGTCCGGTTCCACGACAAGACCGCCTGAGCCAGGGTATCACGGATGGTCTGGTGCGCCTCTCGGTGGGCATCGAAAACCTGCCGGATATCCTGGCAGACCTGGAACAAGGCTTGATGTGAACAAATCACTGGTTTAATACGTCTTAATGGGGATGTTATAATCCATTTAAATTGGGGAAGGTTTACCCTATAAAGGAGAGAAACCTATGCGCTCCTCCCATTTTCCATACGGGAAGAACAATAAGTCGTCTATTTTCATTTTGATTTCCACACTAATCTTGATCAGCCTAGCCTGGTCACTGGGGGGATGTAAAAAGAAAACACCGACACCCACCATCACCCCCACACTCCCTCCCGCCACGCCCACACCGCTCCCCCAGACCTTGCCACCCGCGCTGGTGGAAACTGATCCACTCCCAGGGGCGCAGCTTGCGCTTAAAAACCCTATTACCTTCTATTTCAACCAAGCTATGCAGCACGCCTCCGTCGAGGCAGCAGTGATGGGAGAGCCTGCCCTGTCCGGCAGCTTCGCCTGGCGCGACGACTCCACTCTCACCTTCACCCCCGACACATCCCTGTTACCTGACACGTCCTTGACGATTAACATCGCCACCACCGCCCAATCTTCCAAAGGCATGGCACTGCTTCAACCCATCAGCCTGTCTTACACCACCAGTGGTTACCTGAGACTGGTACAAAGCCTGCCCGCGGCTAACACAAATGATGTGAATCCCACCTCGGCAGTCGTGGCAGCGTTCAACCAACCTGTCGTCCCATTGGGCGCTGACCCTGGCAGCCTACCTGCCGGGTTTACACTGACACCCTCCGCAGACGGGCGGGGCGAATGGATCAACACCAGCACTTATATTTTTTATCCGCAGCCAGCCCTGGCAGGCGGAGCATCCTATCAGGTGAGCATCAATCCAGACCTGACTAGCACCACAGGCTCGTCTTTGGAATCCGCCCCAAGCTGGTCTTTCGACACGGTCTTGCCGCGCCTTGTTTCTGCCACACCAGCTGATAACACCAACAATGTGCGCCTGGATACCAACGTGCAGCTTAATTTCAGCTACTCGATGGATTCGACCAGCGTGGAAACGAATTTCTCGCTGCAAACCAGTGCTGGCGATCCAGTCAGCGGACAATCTGCCTGGAATGAAGACTTCACCACCTTCACCTTCACCCCCACCGCCTTGCTGCAACGCGATGTCTCCTACTCCGTCCTATTGGGTACCCAGGCTGCCGCCCTGGGTGGAACACCGCTCGGTGAACCGACCCAGCTAACCTGGCATACCGTCCCGGAGTTAACCATCTATGGCAGCGAGCCCTCTGAAGGTGGAGTGCAGGCCAATTATGGTGGATTCCAGTTATTCCTCTCCTCCCTCGTCAACACTGATCATATAGAGGATTTCGTCACCTTTAACCCACCTGTTGCTAATATGGGCGCCTGGATGGAAGAAAGCCAGATGACGCTTTCCTTTTATGGAAATTACGATCCCGATACCAATTACATAGTCACAGTATCACCTGACCTGACCGATTTATGGGGCAGTCGTTTGGGTCAGGCTTACACCGTGCATTTCCGAACCGCTTCGCTTGATCCGATCCTGCAATTCCCTTATAACCCCGATTCAAGCTTCCTCACCACTCAGGATAAAGGCATTCTCGCCCAGGTAACCAACCTTTCCTCCATCCCAATCACGATGGGTACACTGACGCTCAATGACCTGTTGCAAATGTACGGCAATAACGGCTATGATTACCGCCAAAACTTCAACCCGCGTGACGCACAATCCTGGACTTTCCACCCGGATGTTCCCCCCAACCACTCTACCACCGTTACCATCCCCGTTTCCGCGGATGGACAGCCGCGCTCACCGGGTCTGTATTACATGCGGTTAGACCTACCCAACAACTATGGGTACGTCACCTCAATGATCCTGGCAGTCAGTCATTACCAGGCCACCCTCAAGCTGAGCCCGACAGAAGCTTTCCTATGGGCGGTCGATCTGAACACAGACACCCCCGCAGCAGATTTGCCAGTCACCATTTACGATCAATCGGGGATCATGCTGGCTACTGGAACCACGGACGTCAGTGGAGTATTCCAAAGCCCCATCACCGTTACCCAGGATCCATATACTAATTCGTTTGCCATACTGGGGCAACCGGGTGAGGACAATTTTGGGTTCGCCATGACCAACTGGGATGATGGGGTCACACCCGGGAATTTCGATATCCTTGCGGATTATTATCCCGCAAACGTTCATGCTTACGCCTACACCGATCGCCCCATCTACCGCCCAGGAGATACGGTTTATTTCCGCCTGATTGTCCGGCAAGTATCCAATGGACGCTACACGCAGCCAGATATCAGCTCCTACCCCTTAGTGCTCTATGGAAGCACGGGTGAGCAGATAGCCAGTTTTGACCTGCCGCTCTCCGCTTTTGCCACGGCTCACGGCGAGTACACCCTGCCCTCCGATGCGCAGCCTGGTACATACAGCCTGACAAACCCCGACAACTATCTCAGCCTGCTCTTCCAGGTTGCCGATTATCGCAAGCCAGAAATCAATCTGCAGGTTTCGTTCGAGTCCACCGATGTGCTCAGCGGGACGGCTCTTGTGGCGGATGTCAACGCGCGTTACTTCTTCGATGCCCCTGCCGGGAACCTGCCGCTGCATTGGGCGCTCTACCGGCAGGATGCTTATTTCAACATCCCCAATTATCAGGTTGGACCGGTGGATACGAGCTGGCTGGATGTCTTCAATTATAACTTTGGTTCTGGTGGTCTAGGAGTTCCTGTGACCGATGGTGACGCCCAGACGGATGCCAATGGAAAGGTCACCGTAAAAATCCCACCCCCCGCAGAATCCGGGCGCCAACAGTACACGCTCGAAGTCACGCTCACCGATGAGAGCGGTTCACCTGTCAGCGCCCGTAGCTCGATCTACGTCAACCCGGCAGAATACTACATCGGGGTCCATCCTGATGCCTGGTCCTATCAGGCGGATTCAGAGGCCGGGTTTAACGTCCTGGTGGCGGATTGGAATGGCGACCCGGCCGGTGAACGAGCACTTACTGCCCAATTCCAGCGCGTGGTATGGGTCCGTCAGGATCCCTCACCCGACACATTGGGTTACGTATTCCCCACCTACGTCGCTGAATACACCCCGATTGACAGCGCGAGCCTCAAAACTGCCAAGGATGGCACAGGCCGCCTAAAATTTACCCCACCCGAGCCGGGCACCTACCAGCTGGACGTCTCAGGGGATGGTACGCTCACCCAGGTTATCATTTGGGTGGGTGGCGCTGGTCAGGGGGTTTGGCCGTCCCTACCCAACCAACGCCTGCGCCTGGTGGCTGACCGGGATTCCTATAAGCCAGGCGATACCGCCCAGGTCTTCATTCCCAGCCCCTTTGGCAGCGCCGCACTCGGTCTGCTGACCATCGAGCGAGGTAACGTTATGCGATACCAGATCCTGCATCTGGAACCGGGCGGCAGCACTATCCCGCTTGCCCTCAACGCTGAAGATGCTCCCAATGTGTATATCGCGGTCACCTTGCTCGGGCAGGATGACCAGGGTTACCCTGACTTCCGCCAGGGCTATGTAAACCTGCCGGTTGATCCATCCTTTGAATATCTGAATGTAACATTGACCAGCCAACCAGAACGGACGGGTCCGGGTGAGTCGGTGACGTTTACCATGCGTATTATGGATAAGAGCGGCAGCCCGGTGGAGGGTGAATTTTCACTCTCGGTGGTGGACCTGGCGGTGCTCACCCTGGCTGAGCCTAATGCAACTGACATTTTTTCCGCCTTCTACGGGCAGCAGTCGCTAAACGTGCGCACAGGCATCAGCCTGGCAGCCTCCGGGCAGCGTTTGCGATATATGCCCGGCGGCATGGGGGGCGGTGGTGGCGAAGCTCCTGAATCAGTCACGCGGGAGAACTTCCCCGATACGGCTTATTGGGACGCTCAAATCGTTACCGATGCCAATGGTGCAGCCGCAGTCACGCTGAGTCTGCCGGATAGCCTGACCACCTGGCAGGTGCTGGTGCGCGGGCTGACAAAAAACACCCTGGTGGGTGAAGCCCAGCTGCAGGTTATCACCACCAAAGACCTGTTGATCCGCCCGGTGACACCACGCTTCCTGGTGGTTGGCGATCATGCCATGCTGGCAGCAGTGGTGCAGAATAACACTCCCAATGCGGTTCAAGGAACCGCATCATTGCAGGCAACTGGCTTCACTTTGGACGATCCCAACAGCCTCACCCAGCAGGTGACCGTACCACCAAACGGCCGTACCCGTTTGGAATGGTGGGGGACTGCCGAGGACGTCGCCAGCGCCAGCCTACGGTTCTCCGTCCAGGCGGGTGACCTGCAGGATGCTGTGCTTGTCTCCAGAGGGGCAATGCCCGTGTTGCGCTATACTGCTCCACAGACTTTTGCCACATCAGGTACTTTGGCGGATGAAGGCCAGCGCCTCGAGCTGGTCAGCCTGCCAGTGACCTTTGACGCTAACAGCGGTTCGCTCAACGTTGAGCTTGACCCTTCGCTGGCAGCAGCCATGCTGGATGCACTGGATGCGCTCGAAAATTACCCTTATGATTGCACCGAGCAGATCCTCTCGCGCTTCCTGCCCAACCTGGTGACGTATACTACTCTGCAAACCTTCGGCATAGACTCCCCCGATCTAAAGGCTCGACTGGACCGCACGCTCAACCAGGGTCTGGAGCACCTGCTAACGCTACAAAATGCGGATGGAGGCTGGGGTTGGTGGCAGGGTGTTGACAGTGATGCCTATATCACTGCATACGTGCTCTACGGGTTGGCAAGTGCCAGAGATGCAAGCATTGCGGTACCCGAGGAGACCATCACCAAAGCAGTGAGCTACATTTCTTCCGTGATGATCACTCCCAGCCAAACGACCGAAGCCTGGGAGCTCGATCGCCTGGCATTTGAAAACTTCACCTTGACGACAGCCCGCACCGGCAACCTAGCCAGTGCCAACCGGCTCAATGAAGTGCGCGACCAGCTCAGCCCCTGGGCGAAAGGCTTCCTGGCCATCACCCTGAATTCTTTCTCACCTGACGGTCAGCAGGTCCAGACCTTGATCTCAGACCTTCAAGCCACTGCCATTCGTTCGGCCACCGGAGTGCATTGGGAAGCCGCAAACCCCGATTGGCGCAATATGACCTCCACACTCTCCAATACAGCAATGGTTGTATACACTCTGGCACAACTCGAGCCTGCTTCCACGGTAATCCCTGATGCGGTTAATTATCTTATGTCCAATCGCCAGGCGACCGGATTCTGGAGCTCTAGCTATGAAAGTGCCTGGATCCTTCTCTCGATGGATGAAGTGATGAATGGCACGGGTGAGTTGGGCAGCAATTATAATTTCGGCGCCAGCTTGAACGGCACACAGATAGCCACGGGTCAGGCGGGAGGTGAGACCCAACTCAACCCGGTAGTGACCAGCCTGCCTATCAGCGTCCTGTACCCGCATGACCCCAACGCCTTGATCATCCAGCGTGACCCCGGCACCGGGCGGCTGTACTACACCGCTGCACTAAATATTTACCGCCCGGTGGAGGATATTGCCCCGCTCGATCGGGGCATCAGTGTGAGCCGTGCGTACTTCACCCTCGGATCAGACCTGAAAACTGCAATTCCGATAAACACCACCCAGGTGGGAGACATGCTGACCGTTCGCCTGACCATCATCCTGCCTAACGATGCTTATCACTTTGCGGTGGAAGATTACATCCCCGCAGGATCTGAAATCCTGAACACCAGCCTGAAGACCTCCCAGCTGGGTGTGACAGGGGAGCCTGGACCACTGTATGACCCACGCGATCCCTTTAGCCAGGGTTGGGGCTGGTGGTTGTTCAATCCAGCCCAAATTTATGATGATCACATCAGCTGGACAGCTTCCTACCTGCCGGCGGGTACGTATGAGCTGACATACACGCTTACCATTTTGCAGGCGGGTGAATACCACCTGCTTCCTGCCCGTGCCTGGATGTTCTATTTCCCCGAGGTCCAGGGTAACAGCGCCGGAGGTATATTGGAGATCAAACCCTGATATAAAGCCTGAAGCGGAGCTTCACCAGGTTCGATTCTGCGGGAGGCGATGCTTTTAATCCATACTGTGAGTACAAACCCTGCATCTTCAGCTCGTTTTGCCCAACGCGCCCTCTCACACGCCCAGGTGCTTGCCAAAGGGGGGCGCGGCTCAGCCACTGAAGCTGAGAAGCAGGCAGCTGAATACACTCAATTGCAATTGAAGGCCCTTGGATTTGAAGATGTGCACATTCAACCATTCCTCGGGTTGCGTTCCATCTGGCTGTTCTTCGCCCTGGCATTCGGATTAGCGCTGGTGGGTCACGCGGCTTTCTGGTTCCTGCGTCACCCAATGGGGATTGTTCCCGCTCTGATCGTCTCGCTGGTGGCTTTTAGCCTAAGTGGTTACATTCTCTGGTGCAAATTCAGCTTTCGAGATTTCCCGCTGCGAACCACATTACCACATGCACCCAGCCAGAACATTATCGCCATCATCCCACCTACCGGGGAGGTGCGCAAACGTCTCGTTCTCGTAGGTCACCTGGACAGCCATCGTGCTGTGTTCTGGTTCGCCACCGATTTCCTGGTGCTGCTCTTTGCCATCTCAGGGGTTGTGTGCATTTACGGGGTCTACCTGGCAATCCCTCTCTATGCTTTGGCTGTCCTCACTCATGGGCAGGTCTTCGCCTGGCTTGGTTTGGTCTTGGCTTTCTTTCACTTCCTAGGTTGGTTCACCGGGGTGACCGCAGATCTTGGGCAGTATTCCCCCGGAGCCAACGATAATGCGTCTGCAGTTGGGACCATCCTGGCACTGGCTGAGCGCCTGAAAGCGCAGCCCCTCCAGAACACCGATGTATGGCTGGCATTCACCGGCTGCGAAGAGACCGGTTGTGATGGCTTGCTTGCCCTGCTGAAGGAACATAGGGACATGCTCAAGGATGCCCTGTTTGTGGACTTTGAACTGGTGGGGATTGGCGATCGTTTGAGTTATGTGCATGATGAGGGAAATCTTCGCTGGCGTAGCATACCGCTAGATGTCGAGGCTTTTGTGAAAGAGGTAGGGAAACCTTACGGGTTGCACTCTGCCAGCACGCATCTCATCGGGGCTTCCACCGAAGGTGGTACCTTATGGGAGTTCGGCTTCAAGGCTGTCTGTTTCTCTGCTCATCACCAGGGCTCTCCCATCCTACCTGAATGGCACCGGCTGACAGACACTCCTGACCGCCTGCAGGTGGATACCCTGGAGCGGGTTCATGCGCTAACTTGGGATCTCTTACAAAGGTTCGACCAGGGATAAACTCGCTTTTTGCTTGCGGTTAAAAAACACACCCTCAAGCGAATATACCAACAATGCCAGCCAGATGATGCAGAATCCTACCAGCCTGGCTTTTGGGAATGGCTCAAAATAGACAAATATCCCCAATAAGAACTGCAGGGTGGGGGTGATGTATTGGATAAAGCCGAGCATGGATAGGGGGATCTTGCGCGCGGCATATCCAAACATCAGCAGAGGGACTGAGGTCACCGGACCTGCCAAAATCAATAACAAGGTGATCAACACCCCCTGGTGAACGAAGGCTCCAACCCCAGATGCTTCGCGGTAGAACAAATATCCCAAGGCTGGCAGGAACAACACCAGGGTTTCCAAACTGAACCCATGCATAGATTCCAGGGCTGCCGTCTTCTTAATCAAGCCGTACATGCCAAAGGTGAATGCCAACATCAACGAGATCCATGGTAGTGAGCCGTAATTCACCGTCAGGTAGACCACCCCAAACCCAGCCAGGATGACTGCCGTCACCTGCCCACCGCGCAGCTTTTCTCCCAGGAAGATCACCCCTAACAAGAAGTTGACCAAAGGGTTAATGAAATATCCCAGGGATGCTTCTACTACATACCCGGCGTTTACCGCCCAGATGTAGGTGTACCAGTTGAGCGAGAGCAGGATCGCAGCCAGCGTATATGTCACCACCGTTCTGCGATTATGCAGTGCTTCCCCCAGCCAGCGCCATTCTCTCTTCAAGGTCAGGATAACGGCAACGAACACCAGCGACCAGACCATGCGATGTGCCAGGATCTCTATTGCCGGATCTTGTTCGAGCAATTTCCAATAAATGGGAAATAATCCCCAAAGGGTGTAGGCACCGATCCCCGCCAGAATACCTTTATTCATCCAGCCCCTATTTCAGCTATATTTTCCAAATAGGTGTTGAGCAAATGAACCGCTTGCTCGGGTGTTTCATAAGTATGGACGGTCAGTTGGGGGTGAGGGTTGCCCAGAATCATTTTTGATACCTTACGACCCTTGCGGTACAGGCAAAGCACCCTTTTCCCGATCGTAAGCGCATAGCCGATCTCGTAGCCCACACCGTGCGAGGGTGTGCTGACCTCCGCCAACAGGAAGTCACAATCGGTTATCCACCTGACATCGCGCGCGTACACATCTTCGGGTGAGACCACCCCCTCCAGGGGCATGACTTCCGGGCTTGCCAACAAAGCAGTGGGCACATGGTGACCATCCTGCTGCAAGGCAGCCACCAATTTTTGGTAGATCACCTCATCCTGGCGGCCTCCGGTAATCGAACAGGCAAAATAAACGTTCATACCAGGTCACGCACACGACTGAATTGGGTTTCATAGAGTAAAGCGTACAACCCGTCTTGGGCTAACAATTCGCGATGGGTGCCTCGCTCCACAATCCTGCCCCGATCCATGACCAGGATCACATCAGCTGCCAGGATCGTACTCAATCGATGGGCAATCACAATACTCGTGCGCCCTGCCATGACCCGTTTGAGGGCTTCCTGGATAAGCATCTCTGATTCACTATCCAAACTACTGGTGGCTTCATCAAGCACCAGGATGCGAGGATTCTTCAGGATGACACGCGCCAGAGCAATACGCTGTTTTTCACCCCCGCTTAGGCGATAGCCGCGCTCGCCAGCGATCGTATCATAACCATCCGGAAGGCTGACGACAAAATCGTGAATATTGGCCGCCCGGGCAGCAGCCTCCAGCTCGACCTGTGTGGCATCCAGCCTGGCATATAACAGGTTTGTGCGGATCGTATCGTGAAACAGGTGGGTCTCCTGGGTGACCATGCCGATCTGGGCTGAAAGTGAATCCAGGGTCACATCGCGCAGGTCGTAATTGTCCAGCAGGATACGCCCCTCGGTGGGGTCGTATAAGCGTGGAATCAAGTAGGTCAGCGTGGTTTTGCCCGCCCCACTCGGACCGACCAAGGCTACCAACTTCCCAGGTTGGGCAGTAAAACTGACATCATCAAGCGCTTTCAGACGTGCCTGATTACGGGCAATCTCTTCTTCATCTAAAATAGAGTGCCCGTCACCCTGCCTGGAGATTTTGCTCCCTGACTCCTGAGGCCCGCCCGAGAGAGCTGCCACGACATTATCCATCTTGCCGTAGCGTTTCACATTACTCAGCAGTGCTTTTCCGTCAACATCATACTTAAACGTGACATGCTCAAAGACCAACTCACCCCGCACATCTTTCAATACGGAACCATCCGGCTTTTCCAGGATATCATGCGGCAGGTCGATCACTTCGAAGACACGTTCAAAGCTGACCACTGAGGTGGCGAAATCTACCGGTGCATTGGTCAGCCCTTGCAAAGCGCCATACAAACTGGACATGTAAGCCCCAAATGCGACGATGGTACCGATGGTAAATGCGTGTTGAATCACCAAATAACCACCAAAACCGTACACCAGGGCAGTCCCCACAGCACTCACCAGACCGATGATGATAAAGAATATGGCTCCAAGCACAGCCCGCCTGATGCCAAGATCACGCACCAAAGCAGCGCGGCTCTCGAAGCGCTTTACCTCCGTGACCGTACGCCCGAATAGCTTGACTAAAAGTGCCCCGCCAATGTTGAGTGTTTCATTCATAGTGGCGTTCATCTGAGCATTGGCTTCCATTTGCCGACGGGATATATCACGCAGCCGCTCTCCCATATGCCTGGCAGCCAGGACAAAGAGCGGCAGGATGATGATACTGATCAATGTCAGTCGCCATTCCAAGGTGAGCATGACAACCGCGACCGCGGTTACCTGAATGATATTGGTGATGATGTTGACAATGGTATTGCTGATAGCATTCTGGGCACCAACCACGTCATTGTTCAGACGGCTCATCAGTTCACCAAGCTTGGTATTGGTGAAAAAGTGCAACGACATGCGTTGCAAACGGGCATATAACGCCACTCGCAGGTCATAGATGACCCCCTCACCCACCACGGAATTCAAGCGCCGCTGGACCACACCGATGGCACCTCCCACTGCCGGGATGAGAAGCAGTGCGATCGCCAGGAAGACCAGCCGTGAAAGGTTGCCTGAGGGGATGGTCTTGTCGATCAAGTCACGCAGGATCAGAGGCGTCAGCAGACCCAACCCGGTTAAGAAGAGAATCAGCACCAGCATAGCTACGAGCTGCCCGCGGTACGGTTTAGAGTAACCCAATACCCGCCGCAACAGCCCAACTGTGACCTTGGGTTTCTCACCCGTTGAGCTGATGAATGAAAACCACCCGCTGCCATGCAATCCCATAATTACCTCACTTCCAAGAACGAAAAACTATTATAACCCATGCACTAATAAGCCATGCAATATCCATTGACGCTTGCCTGAATTTGTGTGATACTTCATTCATCAACTGGTGGCAAAAACCACCACTCCAAAGCTATCCCACCATATAGGAGGTGATGTCAGCCATGTCAAGTGATAGTATAAGACACAGCGCTGCGGCATCCCTCCTCCTGATTGGATAAGGGTGCTGCAGCGCGCCGGGGAGCCGCCTAAAACGTGGCTCTCTGTGTTTAATCGGCTACGACCTTATTCAGCAGCTGCTCAAGGAGCATCTCTGCCAGGGAACCCAGCTGAAAGTCCGCCTGGCTGAGACTCAGCTGGCGGGTAAGTGGGTTAGGCACGGCCACGCAAAATAAACCCGCTTGCTTGGCTGCCTGGATGCCGATGGGGGAATCCTCCAGGGCAATAGCTTCTTCTGCACTCACATCAAGCTCACGCAGAACCGAAAGGTAAAGCTCAGGGTCAGGCTTGGTGTGTTCAACATCATCCGAAGCGCAGATACAATCAAAGTAATCCACCAGACCCAGGCGGGTCAGGTGACCGATTACCCATTTACAGGATGAGCTGGATGCCAGACCCGTTTTAAGTCCCAAGCGCCTGGCGTCTTTGAGATATTGCTCCACCCCGGGCATCACAGATTGTGCTTCTATGAGTGCCTTCTCGCTCGCTCGACGCCGCGATTCAATCCCCTCCCAATCCACCCTGCCTTTCACCTTCTTTTTCAGCTCCAGGCATGGGTCAAATTCGCCTTGCGTGGTACCAATGATAGTTGACCAGGTTGAAAATGGTAGTGCAAACCCGAAAGACTGGTAAACCTCTTCCCAGGATTTATAAGAGGGTCCTTCCGTCTCGAGGATCAAGCCATCAAAATCGAATATAAGTGCCCGGATCATTGATCAGCTTCTCCCGAAAAATATTTCAAGAAGCTATTATAATGGGATTAACTGACATTGAGGATGGTTACACATGAAGACGCTCCTTCTCCTTCGCCACGCCAAATCCAGCTGGAAACAGCCAGAGATGAATGACCACGACCGCCCATTGAACAAACGCGGTAAAAAGGAAGCTCCCAAAGTCGGCAAGTACCTGAAAGAGAACGATCTTGTTCCCGACTTGATCCTCAGCTCAACCGCCCGCCGTGCGCATGATACCGCCCAGACTGTGGCTGAAGAGTGTGGCTTTGAAGGTCAAATTGACCTCTATCAAGACCTGTATCTCTCCGACACAGCCTCATATCTGGATATCCTGCATTGCCTTCCGGATGATGCCAGACGGGTGTTGGTCGTCGGTCACAACCCCGACCTGGACGAATTGCTGACGTTGCTAACCGATGTAACCGATCACATGACGACCGCAGCCCTGGCTGTGGTAAACTTGCCCATTTCAAGCTGGCAGGAGCTAAGTGAAGCTACGGATGGCAGATTGCAGAAACTGGTGTCACCGCGTGAAGTTTAATCCCCTTGCGCCTTTGTGCTGCGCTTGAGCACACTACCCACCACCATTAGAATCACCCCACCAGCTGCCAGACCTATAATCGCAATCACCAGGATAGTTCCCACAGGGTCTGACCCCGATTGAGGCCCATCCTGCCCAGCGCTGGATGCCCGGATGGATACCGTTGGGGTGGTAGCAGGAGACGATGAGGGTGTTGGCGTACGGGTGGGGTTGCGGGTGGGCGTCGCAGCCTTGGTGGGGGTGGTGGTAGCAGCGGTGGTACTGGTAGGGCCAGGGGTGTTGGCGAGATGGATGAGCAGCTTATCACCAATATAAATCGTATCATTGGTCAGGTTGTTCAGATCCCTGATTTCAGCTACGAGTATCCCATAAGCCTTGGCGATCCCGATCAATGTCTGACCAGACATGACGGTATGCACAACCGAACCATCCGGATTAGGCGTAGTAGTCTGGACCAGATAAACAGGTATGGCGGTCGGTCCGCCAGGCTGAGAGGTGGCTGGTGGACTGTAGTTCCCTCCTCCCGCCACATAGGCAACATCAATCGTATAATACACGAAACCATTCGAAACAGACACCCCAGCACCAATATCCCGATAGCTGGCTCCCAGCATGGTCTGGATGTGCGGGTCATCTCCGAGCCACATAGAAATAACGCCATCGACGGAGAGATCGTTCCCGCCGGCAATATTTTCTGAAATGAAAAACGTCGCCCCACCCCCATAGCCAGCTGCGGTAGCCCTGTCTTTGGGGCGCGTTCCTCCAGCCCCGGTATGGGTGACTTCACCAATTGCAGCCTGGTAATCACTATGCCCCTGGGCAATGGCCATCAATACACTGTCTATCTGATAAAGAGGCCGACCATTCGCCGCACGCAGGTTGTTGACCCCATCGATCAGGGAATAGGGATCACCCGCTTGGGCAGTACTGCGCATTGAATTTCCAAACAGTGCCAGAAGCAGGATGACTGCAAATGATAGACAAAGATAAATTAGTTTTCGGCTCATGAGCTCATACAAACGTGCGGTTTGGCCCTGCCTGTCCGATGTACCAGAGCCCCTCACGGCTCATAAAAGTCAACTCATAAATCCGCCCACTTGAAACCATGACCAAGATATGCTGACCAGTGTCATCCAGCCAGCGGCGACCAATGGATTCCACCCGATAGATGTTTCCCTTCCAGGTAAAGTGCAGGGGGGTAATCGTGCCATACTCGTCAAAACGGGCGGTAACTTCGATAGGTTCCATGATTCGATCTTATATAAACTGCATTCTATATCAACAAATGTATGATATTAACACCCATCCCATCAACCGTAGACTTTCTGTAAATGTTCCACCAAAAGATTCAAGGTTGCCTGGGCAGCCTGTTTTTTGATGGCAAGCCGGTCACCCTGAAAGAGAAAACCCCTCGTAACCTCTTCTTTGGGTGAGGAAAGCCCAATCCAGGTGGTACCCACGGGTTTCTCGGGTGTTCCTCCGGCTGGGCCGGCGATCCCACTCACAGATAATCCAATATCTGCCGACAGGGCGAGGCGTATACCGCGCGCCATCTCAATCACGGTTTCTGAGCTCACTGCCCCATATTTCTCCAGTGTATCCCAACTTACTCCCAGCAGACGCACCTTGGCTTCATAGGCATAAGCAGTCACACTGCCCATGTAATATGTAGAGGCACCAGCCACATTGGTCAACAAGTGGCCAATCAGACCACCGGTGCATGATTCAGCGATCGCCAGCCGCAGCCCGCGCCCGCGTAGCAACTCACCGACTAAGACTTCCAGTGTTTTCGCCAATCTATAACTCCACGTTTGACCTGGTATGGGCACACAACATCGTTTGGCGTTATTATACAACACCCCCCACACTCTACAGGATTAAGGGAATAATAATGAACCCAGACTTTCCCTTATCCCCTGCACTCAACAGTGATAAAATCGAAGCCCGATGCTAAAGATATCTGCTCATCTTCAGGGAATTTTAGACACCGCCCCGCTCAAACCTGGTTGCTATCTCATGAAAGACGTGGATGGCAAAGTAATCTACGTGGGCAAGGCAGTTAATCTGCGCAACCGCCTGCGCTCGTATTTCCACACCAGCGCCCAGGAAGATCGAAAGACCCGCAAGTTGGTGAGCCACATTGCTGAAATTGAGTGGATCGTGATCGGTTCCGAGCTCGAGGCATTGATCCTTGAGATGAACCTGATCAAAAAATATCGTCCACACTACAACGTCCGTCTGGTCGATGACAAGAGTTACCCGTATATTAAGGTCCATTGGAATGATCCCTTCCCAAAGCTGACGGTGACGCGCCAGATGGTACAGGATGGCTCGCGTTATTATGGCCCCTACACCAGCGTCTGGGCGGTGCATCAAACCCTGGACGTTTTGCGCCATATATTCCCTTACCTGACTTGCGACCGCGTGATCACCGGGAAGGATGAGCGCGCCTGTCTATATTACGATATCAAATTGTGTTGCGCACCGTGTATTGGGAAAATTGACCAGGTGGGATATCGCCAGATGATCGACGATCTGGGTCAATTCCTGGAAGGGCACACCGAACCTATTGTGTCACGTATGCGTATCGAGATGGACCAGGCAGCGGAGGAACTGCTATTCGAGCGCGCCGCTACCCTCCGCAATCAGATCCAATCCATCGAAAAGGTGGTGGAGAAACAAAAAGTTGTCTCCAGCGATTACATCGACTCAGATGTGATTGCCATGGCACGCACGGATGGTGAAGCCTGTTTGCAGGTGTTCTTTATCCGTAATGGCAAGCTGATCGGACGTGAATATTTTCTGATGGAAGGGGCTGAGGAGACACCCGACGCGGAAGTGATTGGGGATTTCATCAAACAGTTTTACAATCAGTCCCCATCCGTCCCAGCCCAGGTCTTGCTGCCGCAAGAGATTGAGGAAATGCATATCATCCGTGAGTGGTTGAAGATGAAACGCGGTGGTAAGAAAGTAGAGATGCACATCCCGCGCGCAGGCCCTCAGCAAGAGCTGATCCAAATGGCGACCGAAAACGCCAGTGCCACCCTGGAAGCTTTGGAGGCACAATGGCACGCCGATACGCACCGCCAGGAACAGTCACTAGCTGAGCTCAAGACTTTCTTAAATCTTCCTGCCATCCCCAACCGGATCGAATGTTATGATATTTCGAATACCCAGGGAACCGCAGCAGTTGCCAGCATGGTGGTCTTTGGTCAGGGTGTGCCGAAGAAGAACCTTTACCGCCGATTCAATATCCGTAGTGTGACCGGACCAGATGATTTTGCCAGCATGGAAGAGGTGCTCACCCGCCGCTTCAATCGCTGGAAAGCTGCCCAGGAGCTGGCAGAAGTGCCGGGTGAAAAACCAGACCCTGCCTTTGCCATCTTACCCGACCTGTTGATCGTCGATGGTGGGAAAGGTCAGCTCAGCCGGGCGGTCAAGGTTCTGGAGGATTTTGAGCTGATCGGAAAGTTTTTTGTAACCGGGCTCGCCAAGCAAAACGAGGAGCTGTTTGTACCGGAAAAATCTGAACCCATCCTGCTGCCGCGCCACTCGCAGGCCTTATATCTGATCCAGCGTGTGCGTGATGAGGCCCACCGTTTCGCCATCACCGCTCACCGCAACCGACGCGATAAAGCCGGGGTGGCCTCCGTCCTGGACTCCATCCCAGGGATCGGCCCGACCAGGCGGAAAGCTTTATTGGTTCATTTTGGCAGTATTGAAGCCATCCGCGAGGCTTCTGTTGAAGATATTCAAGCGGTCAAAGGGATGACATCGAAATTAGCCCAGATAGTTAAAGAATCTTTATGAAAAACCATGGCTGGAAATACCACAGTCAGAAGAGATATTTGATTTCGTCATGGTCAGTTTTTAGAGCATTCGAGGATTTGGTGTGATCTGGATGCTGGATACTAGGATTCTGCAACCATTCAGGTTTTTTAGTCAACAATGTTTTATAATTAGTCCACTTAATATCAGTAAACAGTAAGGAGCAAGTTATGGCGAAAAAGAAAGCACTTTCCAAAGGACAGCAACGCACAATGCGTACCCAGCAAATTATAATGGGGGTGATCGGCGTCCTGGTAGTACTGGCTATGGTCCTATCTTTGATAGTCCGGTAACCTCCTTGAGAATCATCCCGTTTGTTGCACACTGGACTGGGTTGGATAGGTGCCTTTCAATTACCCGTGGCTATGGTGACATATGACCATAGCGACAAAACAGTGAAGTCATGGATTGCACATGCCAGATTGATTCTGCCCAATTCTCTTCCACAATCATCCTAGATATTTCCTTATTCACACATCATTCAAGAAAAGCGATCATTAAATAAAAAGTGGGCGGCGAAATCAGCCGCCCACCCTGGCTATTTAACTGGGTTAGAAGAGACCTAACACTCGCCCGGTTTCCAGGTCCAGGTCCACATCATAGAAAACGGGACGGGTCGGCAAACCCGGCATGGTGCGCATCTCACCCAGCAAAGGATATAAGAAGCCTGCTCCCACCGAAGCGCGAACATCGCGGATGGGGATTTTATATCCCTTGGGCACGCCCTTCAAGTTGGGATCATGGCTCAGGCTGAGGTGCGTCTTGGCCATGCACAGCGGGAGTTTATCGAAGCCCAGGCGGTTGTACAGCTCGATCTTCCTCTCAGCTTCCGGCGAATAATCCACCCCATCAGCACCGTAGATTTGCGTGCAGATGGTCTCGATCTTCTCTTTGATCGACATCTCCAGCGGATAGAGAAACTTGAAATTGGTTGGTTTTTCAGCTGCTTTGATGACCGCCTCTGCCAGTTTGATGGCGCCTTTACCACCCTCCATCCAGTGGCGGCAGACGACCGCGTCTTCCGCACCTGCCTCAACGGCTGCCTTGCGGATGAGGTCCACTTCCGCCTCGGTATCATCCTTGAAAGAGTTCACCGCCACGACGACATTCACCCCAAACTTCTTTGCGTTGCGGATGTGGTGCTGCATATTTCCCAGCCCCGCCCGCAGCAGGTCCAGGTTCTCGGTCGTGTAAGCGTGATCCAGTGGTTTGCCTGCCACCACCCTGGGTCCACCCCCGTGCATCTTCAGCGCCCGCACTGTCGCTACGATGACCGTCACCTGCGGGATCAATCCCGAGGTACGGCATTTGATATCAAAGAATTTCTCCATGCCAATATCAGCACCAAAACCGGATTCGGTGACTACATAATCCGCCAGTTTGAGCGCAATACGGTCAGCGATGATCGAGTTCTGCCCGTGGGCAATATTGGCGAAAGGTCCTGCATGCACGAAGACCGGTGTGCCTTCCAACGACTGCATCAGGTTGGGCATGATGGCGTCCTTCATGAGGACGGTCATTGCTCCTGCCACTCCCAGGTCTTCAGCGGTGACAGCCTCGCCTGCTTTGCTTGTACCAATCACGATGCGCCCCATCCGGTCACGCATATCCGCCAGGTCTTTGGTCAGAGCCAGGATCGCCATGATCTCGCTGGCAACCGTGATGTCGAAGCCAGTCTGGCGCTCGTTGCCCGCCTCTTCCGGACCTTGTCCAATGGTAATCGAACGCAACAATCGGTCGTTGGTATCCACCACACGCCGGAAGGTGATATTGGCAGGGTCGATATCCAGCCGGGCGAAGCGCTTGCGCTCTTCAGGGGTCAGCTCGTTCGGGTCAGTCTTATTGATTCCCAGTTTCTTCATCCGGCGCAGCATGGATGGGGAGAACCTGCGTGCGCCTTGCTTGTCTGGCGGGCACAGTGCATTGAATAGCTTCTCATCGTCAGGGGTGGCTTTCTCATGCAGCATGCGTGCATCGATCGCCGCTGCCAGTAGATTGTTGGCTGCAGTAATGGCATGGATGTCACCAGTCAGGTGCAGGTTGAAGTCCTCCATGGGGACCACCTGGCTGTACCCACCACCTGCTGCACCACCTTTAATCCCAAAAGTCGGACCCTGCGAAGGCTGGCGGATGCAGGTGAACACTTTTTTGCCCAGGAACGCCCCCAGCGCCTGGCTTAAGCCCATCATGGTCGTGCTTTTACCCTCACCCAGTGGGGTTGGGGTGATCGCCGTGACTTCGATATATTTGCCGTCCGGCACATCCTTGAGGCGCTCCAACACACTCAGGCGCACCTTGGCTTTGAATTCACCATGCATCTCGAGCTCCTCGGGCAGCAGACCAACTTCCTCCGCTATCACCGAGATGGGTTTGAGCGTGGCTTCCTGCGCAATATCAATGTCTGACGGGACAGGAAAGCGCAGATTTAGCTTTGAAGGTGTAAATGGACGTGAACCACCTTTTGAACTCATTGCAATATTCCTCCTTATTGAATTGTGGTGTGAAAAGACAGATTCGTGCCATTCTATTGTGACAAATATTTCACCTTATCACAAGGGACGCTTATCCCCCTTCACATGTGCCAAGTGTCACAAGTTATCCAACTTTTTAACAAGATAGAGCTCCCCGCGCTCAAACCCACGCTCCAGGTAATACAGCCGTGTGCCTACTGCGGATATAACCGCCATGCGCTTGAAACCCTTGTGTGTGGCAATTGCTTCCGCTCGCTGGAGCAGCTCCGTCCCCAGCCCTGTGTGCTGAGCCGCACCGTTCTGCCCCGCCCCCACCGCAAGCGACTGCCCAAACACGTGCACTTCACGGATGATTGCTGCTCCGGTTAAGTCGTTCAACTCCGTTGAAGGCGAGCCCTCACCGGGCAACGACAGACGCAGGAAGCCCGCCAGCTGGTCGTCAGGAGTCACAAATGATAGGAAATGCTCTTCCGCTCCACCTGAGGGGTAAACTAGATCATCCAGGCGCAGTAATTCAGCCTCTACAGATTGCTTCCTCACCTCGCGGCAGCGGATGCATTGGCAGTGGGTGCCGCGCTGACGCATCTCGCGCTGGACGTCCAACCGTAGGCTGGTGCGCTTGTTCCCCTCCACCACATTCACCGAGGGGATGTCGCGCACCACCCGGTTCACCCTGCAGTAACGCGGAATGGTGGGTTTTAAATCAGCAATTAAACTAATCAGCTCTTCGGTCGTATAGGGGATATATTCACCCCGGCGCCAATATTCGTATAGTTCCGCATTTGCCAGCAGCTGGGTTGGGTAGATTTTAATCTCATCCGGGCACAGGTCATCCCACAGGCGGGCGAAATCCGCCCGGTCGGAATCCGGGCTCGCTCCCAGCAGGTTGGGCATCCAATGCAGTACGATCTTGAATCCTGCCGCCCTCAGCAGTGCCACTGCCCGGTGTGTATCCGCCACAGTGTGCCCACGCTGGTTGAGCTCCAGGATGCAATCATCCAGGCTTTGCGCACCCATTTGCAACTTGGTCACCCCTAACTTGCGTAACCAGGCTAACTCTGCCGGTTTGATATCCGTCGGGCGAGTCTCAATGACCAGCCCCACGTTGCGGCTGGCGGCGGTTTCGTTGAGCTCCTGTGCCTGCTCCAGGCTGGTAGACTCCACGCCATTTAAGGCATCAAAGCAGCGCCGGATATACCATTCGTGATAATCGCGCCGGTAAGCACACCATGACCCACCCAGGATGAGCAACTCCACCTTGTCAATCGGGTGCCCAACAGCTTTGAGACCCTGTAACCGGCTAGCCACTTGCCCGTACGGGTCGAAGTTGTGTTCTACCCCACGCCGCGCCCCGGGTTCGTCGGGCAAGTAGCTCTTCGGCATGCGGGCGTCTGTCGGGCAAAAGATGCACTTTCCCGGGCAGGGGTAGGGTTTCGTCAGCACGGTCACAGTGGTCACCCCCGATAGGGTGCGCACCGGTTTCATGCGGATGCGCTCAAGCACCGCAGGGTCAGGCTTCCATTCGCCTGCCTCAGTTAGCTCGCGGTAGGCTGCCACCAGCACGTGCTTGGCCAGGTAGCCACCTTCAGGGCTGGGGTGGCGGCGTAGCGCTTTTTCCACCACAGCGCCGCGGCGCACTTCCTCCAGCACAAGTTTCGCCTGCAACAGCATCTCAGGGGTATATTGTCGCGACTTTAACCAATTCTCTCGATCCATACCTGCTTCTACCGGTCAACCCTGCTGTTAAGCTATAATACCAGTGTTGATCCTAACACTGTGAATCCTACCACGCTTTCGCACCTGCTCGAACTCAACCGGCAATTCTACCAGACCTTCGCAATAGCGTTCTCGGCCACCCGCCAGCGATTGCAACCGGGTGTACTACACATCCTCGAGCAGATCGGCTCCACCGATAGCATATTGGATTTGGGCTGCGGTAACGGTGAGCTGGCACGCCAGCTTGCCCAATGCAGCTACACCGGCATTTATACCGGACTGGATTTCTCACCGATTTTGCTCCAGCAAGCCGCTGAAGGTCAGCCTTCGAATTTCCACTACCTGCAGGTTCACTTAGCCTCACCTGATTGGGAAGTCCCACTGGCAGGCGACCATTACGATGTCATCCTGGCATTTGCCGTGCTGCACCACCTGCCGGGGTTCGCACTACGGCTGCAGGTATTGCGCAAAGTAAGATCTTTGCTAGCGAGTGGGGGGCGTTTTATTCACTCGGAGTGGCAGTTCCTCAACAGCCCGCACCTCAAAAGCCGAATACAGCCCTGGGAAGCGATTGGCTTATCCGGGACTGATGTTGATCCGGGTGATTACCTGCTGGATTGGCGCCAGGGTGGCACAGGCTTGCGTTACGTACACCACTTTTCCGAAACTGAGCTGGAAGAGTTAGCCGCAAAGGCTGACTTTACAGTTATCGATAGTTTTTTATCAGATGGCGAGAATAACCGCCTGGGACTATACCAGGTGTGGAAAACGGTCGAGTAGATGCAATTGATAGTAGCGTTCTTCGATATGAGTGATCTAACGGATGTAATCGGAAGATTGCGAGCGAGCGTTCTTAGCGAACAAAGCAATCTCATCCGAACATAAATTGGGATATTACAACATAAGTGCAATTTTCGATTTTCGAGTGTTAGGAGAATTTATCCACCATGAAATTCGGAGCCGCCTTACCCTACGGTAGCGCACGTACAGCCGCCAACCTGGCCCAGCTGGCGGAACAGTCGGGCTGGGATGGGATCTTCCTCGGGGACGCCATCTGGTGCCAGGATCCGATGATCTGCTTGTCAGCAGCCGCCATGACCACCCGCCGCATTCGGTTGGGCACGATGGTCGTGCCAGTGCCTTTGCGCCGGCCTTGGAAGCTGGCTAGCGAATCGATCGCCCTCGACCACCTGTCGAATGGGCGATTAACCCTAGGTTTGGGTGCAGGCGCAGTGTGGATGGGCTGGCACGCCTTCCCTGATGAAATTACAGATACCAAAATCCGTACCGAGATACTCGATGAGACTATCGACATCCTCGACCTGCTTTACCAGCGCAAGCCGTTCGATTATGCTGGCAAACATTACCACCTTAAGCTTAGCTTGCTGGATGAGATGCACTACCCCCCAAAGCCCTTGCAGCAGCCGCGCATCCCCTTGTGGGTGCCGGGTATCTGGCCACGCATAAAGTCCATGCGGCGCATCCTTAAGTGCGATGGTCTCTTTCCACAGAAAATGAACCCCAAAGGTGAATTTGAAGAAGTGACCCCTACCGACCTGCGCCAGATGAAAGCCTACATTGATGCCAACCGCACCCTCACCACCCCATTTGACATCGTCGCGGAAGGAAAAACGGACAACCTCGACCACTCTCAGGTTCGTGACAAGCTGCGGGAGTGGATGGACGCGGGTGCCACCTGGTGGGTGGAAGGCTTGTGGGAAGCCACAGAGGAACAGGCAGCTGCCCGCTTGGGCCAGGGACCACCAGGGATTATCTAAACTATAATTTGAATGATTGAATGAAAACTATAATTTTTGTCTTGGTTGTAATCATTAGTAGTCATTTAATCTGATTAATCATAGTTCAAGACAACAATAGCTTGTATGGAAAAGCCTGATGCTAACAACCGTATCCCTTGCTAATCGCCAATAGCTAGTCGGTCTTTGAAATCTTCTTTGATTGCGAATAGCTGTTATTCATGCTAACATTAACCCATGCGCACCCTGATCATATCTGATATCCATGCTAATCTCACTGCCCTCGAAGCTGTGCTCTCCGATGCCGGACCATTTGATGCCGCCTGGTGCCTGGGTGACCTAGTAGGGTACGGTCCAGACCCGAATGAGTGCATTGAGCGCATCTCCCAGCTCCCCAACCTGCAGTGCATCCTGGGTAACCATGATGCAGCCGCGGCGGACAGCATCGAAGTGGATGCTTTCAATCCCGATGCCCGCAAGACCGTCCTGTGGACACAAGAACGGCTCACCCCAACCAACAAGGAATACCTCAAAAACCTGCCGGAGCGAGTGAATACTGAATTCATCACCCTGGTGCATGGCAGCCCATTCAGACCGGTTTGGGAATACCTGCTGGATACCCGCACTGCCACCGTCAGCTTTGAATTCTTCAATACTCCCTACTGCTTCGTCGGTCATACCCACTTGCCGGTAAGCTATTACCTGCCGGATGACCGGTTGATCGCCCAATTGATCGTGCCCGAGCATATCTCTCAGATGACCCTCGCTCCACGCTCCATCATTAATCCTGGCTCGGTTGGTCAGCCGCGTGACCGCGACCCGCGTGCCGCCTATGCCATCTTGGACATGACCGATTACACCTGGGAGTGGCACAGGGTTGAATATGATATCCAAAGTGTCCAGGAAAGGATGCGCGAGGAAAATTTGCCTGAGCGCCACATCACCCGCTTATCCGCTGGATGGTAGGATGCTGGCTAAATTAACAAACGATGGGGAACATTCTAGTCAGCGGGGGCGTTTTAAAGCTAGTAATTATTTTAAGGAGGAGCCCATGTACAAAAAAGTTGCCTTTGCCCTAGTAATTCTTACCCTGCTGCTGGCATCCTGCGCAGGTTCGAGCCGCAGCCTTAATTCCCCCGAAGCGCCTTCAGTATTAACTGAGAGACAGGCTGTCGAATCTGTCGCCGGGGTAGCACCCTCACCAGATAAAAGCGCATATGCCGTTAACCAGAGCGTTACCTCCGTCGACCGGCTGGTGATCAAGAACGCCACGCTCTCCATTGCGGTGAACGACCCGCTTAAGTCGATGGATAATATCTCACACATGGCTGAATCCATGGGTGGGTTTGTCGTCACTGCTGACATGTACCAGCAATCGTTAAGCAATGGGGTTAAGGTTCCCCAGGTTTCCATGACCATCCGCGTTCCTGTCGAGCGTCTCAATGAAGCCCTGACCACTATCAAGGCCGAGACTGACCAACCAATCATCAGTGAGAACGAATCCAGCCAGGATGTGACCGCCGATTACACCGACTTGAACTCACGCCTGACCAACCTGCAGGCAGCTGAAAAACAGCTACAGGAGATTATGGCTTCAGCCACAAAAACCGAGGATGTGCTTTCGGTATATTCGCAGCTGGTTTCTGTTCGGGAGCAAATTGAGCTGATCAAAGGTCAGATGAAATACTACGAGCAATCAGCCGCACTATCGTCCATTAGTGTGCAGCTGATCGCCAATGCTGCCGTGCAGCCCATCACAATTGCCGGCTGGCAGCCTGCTGGGGTTGCCAAACAAGCTCTGCAGTCATTGATTAACACCCTGCAAACCCTGGCGAATTTCGGCATCCGCCTGGCCATCCTTTACCTCCCGGTCCTATTAATTATCTTTGTACCCATCGCACTGATCATCTGGGGCATCCGGAGCCTGGTAAGAAGGGGCCGCAAGCCTAAGGTTACCCCAACCCCCACTCCCGAGGCGTAAGCCTGTCGAGTAGAAATCAAGTAGAAATCAATGAGCTGTCCAGTTGGCAATCATGGACAGCTCATTTACGTTAATTGAAATACGATCAGATCGTACTCAAGTTAGGATGCCCGGGGCTATCGGCTTCTGCTGGATCAGCAACCGGTTACCATACACAGCTAGACTATCTCAGCCTCAACACCAGGCCC
>JBAPSY010000234.1:0-38916 GCA_049281855.1 Anaerolineales bacterium | reverse complement strand
CATCAAGGGCGATCTATGCCCGAAGCATCAAGGGCGATCTATGCCCGAAGCATCGCGAGCTTTTTTGCGAGCGATGAAGAGCTTTTTTGCGAGCGATGAAGAGCTTTTTTGCGAGCGATGAAGAGTTTTTTTGCGAGCGATGAAGAGCTTTTTTGCGAGCGATGAAGAGCTTTTTTTTGTGAGCGATGCAAGAGCTTTTTTTTGCGAGCGATGAAGAGTATTCTTTACGAGCGATGTAAAGATTGGATCCCATTAGACCACATTCAAATAGCCTGCATTTCTGCCTACTAATAAGTGATCAAACTGACTTCGTCCCTCTTCGTTTTTTTTACGGAACAATTCCCTCCTTTTTCGGTGTACTTCAATCGATCTTAGTGGAATCTATTACCCGAAAATATGAATTGAATGGTATTGTTTTTTTCACATTCAATTCCCTTCCTTTTACGCCAGCGTCACCATTTACATCTCGCCATTAATTGCCAGATATCCTGATTGCCTGAGTGCCTGGGTGCCTAATTACCTTATTCAGTAATCAACCGACTATAGAATTCTTCCGCCGCTTGCATGGATTTCCAATACTCAGCCCGCTCTTTTACCATTTCGAGATTTTGTTCTCTTGCCTGCCTTCGCAGATCAGGTTGTGATATGGCGTTTAGGATTGCTTCTGCAAGCGCAGACGGACTACTTGGGTCCACGAGCAAGCCATTCACCCCAGGTCTGATCCATTCACGCAATGACTCAATATCTCCTGCGATCGGGAAACATCCACATGCCAACGCCTCCAGCAGGGTATTGGGAGTCCCGTCATGGGTAGTGATGGACACACTTATCTGCGCATGCCTGAACAGCTCAGCCATTTGTTGGCGTGATTGCGGGGGTAATAAATCAACCCTTTCAGCAATCCCCATTTCCGAAATCCATCTTTGCGCCTGTTCTTCACCCCTCATACCAGGGCAGATAAAATGTACCTCTGGGTATTGATCAACGACCGATGGAATAGCTCGGAAAAAGGTATCATTTCTGACATAAGCTCTAAAACCGCGTGGATTGATGATCGTTATTGGTTTAATCTCGCTGGTGGGTCGGAGCCCATTTGCATCCTGACCATTTTCGCCTGGATAGAAGATATCCATTTGAACGCCACCTCCGCCCGGCAGGATGATTCTAGGTTTGGTAGCTTCAAACCCAAGCTCTAATGCCAGTCGCTGATCACGTTGGCAGTCGGTGTGAAGTCCATCTACAGATTGAAGAGCCTGACGTGTGTAGGTAGACAGGATTGGTGTTGACTTGGCATGCAATGTAAAATCATTTCCCCATACCGAGATCAATAACGGTGTTTTTTTTAACTCGCCTTTCGCCTCTGCAATGCGTCTCATTGCCATGGAGGTTATCATGCCTTCGTAAGGAATACGCATCGCATGGATCAGGTCTGGTTGAATCTTCTCAATCACATCCAACAGAGTATTAACTACGCGTGGAAATGAAAAGGGTGCGAACAACTGGCGAACCCGTGTGCGTAAAGTAACAGGCACGATCTGCCGGAGCAACCTCCCACGACCCCTTCCCTCACTATCTAGATGACCATAATTTCCGCTCATCGCCACCGGGATTATCACCATCGATGCCAATCCATCTACTCCTGGGCACGGGTAAGTTGAAGCCAAGTGGACCTCATGCCCAGAATTAACAAAATAGCTCATCCAATTCAGGGCAGTGGGTGAACGACCATCTGCGATGTATAATAATCTCATCATCTATAGGGTACAACATATCAGTCAGAATTGCAATAGATATACATAAATGCACTTGTTGACTTACTTAAAAATTTGTCTTACCTTCGTTGTCATGATTTATTCCACGAAACGTTATTGATAGTGTGTGTGTTATCAGTCACCTTCCAATGGAGAATTGCTAATGAAATATGTATCTGAAATCCAAGCTGCTGTCAATGATCCTGAGCGATTGGAAAATCTCTATCTGCTCTCCAGGCAAGCTAATGAGGAGGCTGAATATCGCGCCGATCTGCATGAAGTGTACAAAAAATCACAAGATAATTTACTGTTATCAGCCTGGCACACTCGCTTTGAACATCTTCCCATACCCAAACCGAAACGTGCAACAAATTGGGGATTGGCAGTCGTGTTGGGGGTTATCACAGGGCTTATCCTCTGGGCAATCTCAGACCCCCAATGGCTCTTTCTTGACCAGATTCCTTACATCCTCCTTCTCTGGGCACCCATTGCCACAATCCCGGCATTAATATTCCTGGCAGTGGTTTCCAAAAGAAATTACCAGCATGCCGTCATTGTAGGCATTGGCTTGGTCATTGCTAGTGTGTATATCCTTCTTATCACAAAAAACCAGGCAATTTCCGCCAGTCGCGATTATCTCATCCTTATGATGATCCAGCTTCCACTGCTTTGCTGGATCGGTTTGGGAATTGCGGTCATGAAATTCAGATCTACCACAGGTAATCGCTTTGCTTTCCTGATCAAATCTATCGAGGTAATGATCACCGCAGGCGTGTACCTTATCTTTGGGGTGGCATTTGGTTTGATCACTCTCGGCATGTTTTCCGCATTGAACATTACTCCCCCCGAGATCATCATTCGCTTGATTGCAGCAGGTGGCTTCGGCTTGATCCCCATCATCGCTGTCGCCACTATGTATGACCCACAAGCTTCGCCTGATACTCAAGATTTCAATCTTGGATTAAGTAAGTTTGTATTCACCATCGTGCGTTTATTATTGCCTTTGACCCTTGTGGTTTTAGTTATTTATCTGTTTGTAATCCCCTTCAATTTTACAGCCCCTTTCCAAAACCGGAATTTACTCATCATTTACAACGTGATGCAGTTTGCAATCATCGGTCTATTAATTGGAGCTACACCGCTCAAAGTGGATGACCTTTCCCTAAAATTTCAAACATGGCTTCGACGGGCGATCATTGCTGTATCAATATTAGCACTATTGATCAGCCTGTATGCCTTATCGGCCGTCATCTACCGCGCAGTAAATGACGGATTCACGCTGAACCGGACCACGATCATCGGTTGGAACATTATCAACATCCTGATCCTCATCGCCCTGCTTATCACCCAAGCTAGAAAACCCTTCTCTGGCTGGCATGAGCGTTTGCAGAGTGTTTTTAGCAAAGCGACAACCGCTTATCTGGTATGGTCGCTCTTGTTAATTGTCTTATTACCGCTGATATTTAGATAATCTTCTCATTCCCAGTGACTAGTTGGTAATAAACATCAACACCCCGCTCTAGAAGTGGGGTGTACGGCAGTAACCAGCGTATCTATTATTAAGAGAATTAATCAGACAATTAGGTGGTATTACGGCTTTATATCCAATTAGTAGAATGATCAAGGTTTACAAAGGTGATTCATTCGTGATTATGTCACAATTCTCGCTTCCTGAGATCGTTGAGAGCCTGGACGAACACTTCCACCATTTTTTCAACATTGATCTCTTCAGCAACAATTCTATAAGAGGCCTCTCCCATCTGCCGTAACTTAACTGGGTCAGATAAAGCTTGCTGGAGGATATTGGATAATGAGAGCAAGTCATCCGGTTGAACCTGCCAGCCATTTTCACTTCGCACCAGATCATCCTGGGTACCATCACCTTGCGCCACAACCACCGGAAGCCCGTGTGCCATCGCCTGTTGGATGGCTAATCCGCCCGTTCCGGGTAGGACGAACAGGTCAGCCTCGGTGAAATACGGTTCAAGCTCAGCACCGTGCTTCGCCCCTATGAATTCAACATTTGGGTAAATCCTTTGGGCGAGGTCGCATAATTCGTCACGGGCGGGGCCATCACCAACTACCATCAAACGGGGTTGGAGTTCAAGCGGCAGAGAGGAGCAGGCCTGGATGAGTAAATCCACTCGCTTACGGGGTTGTAAGCGCCCGATAAACAAAACCGTCGCCCGTCCATTGAATTGAAGTGCTCTTTGAGGTAATGGGAATGACGGGGCTGGAGCTACCGCATTCGGAGCCACGTACACCCGCTCCGGGGGTAACCCTAGTTTCCGATACTGCTCAGCACCTTGCTTGCTGTAGGCCACGATGGCATCCAAAGAATGCAACAGGCCTAACCGCTCCCATGTGCGCAGTCCAGAAAATGGTCCTCGCATGGGTGGTGCTCCCAACCCCCACCCAATGACTTTGCGTCCCTTATGATGCATCCATAAGATCGCCATACGTGTCGCTGGATATCGAGGATTGGCTTCCGCGATGAGAACATCTGGCCGCCATGCTTCAAGCCAGCGTAAAAAACCACTTTGCCAACATAGGAACATGGGAGAGCTCGGATCACGAAAATATCGATTTTCTGCCTGCACATATTGTGCAATTAGCAATCGTTCTACAGTCACAATCCCCTCAATTGAAATGGGTTCCCCCGCAAACACACTTAAGCCCCCTTGGCACGCCTTGGCAATAGCATCTAAAAACCCCGCCCTGTATGAGGGCAATACTCGTTGCTGTAGACCCAACCGTCCAGGAAAAGTGTCACCCATCATGCATTCAAGGATTTCAGGTAACCTTCCACCATATGATCCAATCCAAAGGCTTCTTCCGCTCGCTTCCTTGCGCCGACTCGAAAGTGTGGTTGATTTCCTAATACATCTACCGTAGCCTGAGCCAATCCCTCGATATCTGGAGTATCTAATTTCCAGGGATCACCGCCATAAAGTACCACCCGACCGGCATCCCCTTGAATCAATTCAGGCAAGGCACCTGTATCAAACGCAACCACTGGTAATCCACATGCCATTGCTTCAATTGTTGAATTTGGGCAGGCCGCGTCCAAAGCAGCTGCGAAGAGCACATGAGCAGACCGGTCAATCTCAGGGATACGTTCATGGGATACCTTCTCGACAAACGACATCCGAATCTTGGTCTTTTGTTTCCATTCCTGTTGCAAGGTTATGTCAACCTTACCAACTATCATAATCTCAACATCAAAACTATGCGCAATTTTGAGATGTTCAGCTAAATGAACAGCGGTCTCCAACTCAATTTCATAACCACCACGGAAAGATCCCTCTACCAACAATATTCGGGCATGATCCTCGGGGGGGATTCCAGGTCCCTCTGGCGAGAATCGGTCCAAATCGACGCCATTAAATACAACCTGCCATGGAACTTGCGTGGTCCCGTACACTCTCTCCCACCATTGACGAGAGAACTCACTCTGGTAGACGATGCGATCTGCCAACCTGGAACGGATCAAGGAAAGGATAATATTGCCATATTCAGCGCGGAGATAATGCTTTAATCCAGTTGGTCGTTTGCGATGAATCCAGTTCATCCCATTCAATCGTTGCACCACCGGTATACCCAATCGTCGGGCTCGCCATAACCCAGCCAAATTTCGTGTACCGCCAATCACCAGGACCACATCGTAAGGTGTATCGGATAAGCTGGAAGAAACCTTAATACCCCGTTTCTCAAGCCCCTTTACCAGCTTGCCACGAAAAGAGACCATGCCCCCCACACCAGTTACATTGGGTACCAAGCACACCCTTTGTATTGGATTATTTATCCCCATTTCGCTTCCCTATATATTTGGCTGGCACACCCGCCCATATTTCATTTTCACCTGTGGACTCAAGCAAAACTGCATTCGCACCAACCACACTACCTCGCCCAATCCTAAGCACGCCTGCCTTACATAGAATTTTCGCACCAGGGCAAAGGATGGCATCATCTTCAACAACAATGCCTTCAAAGCCTGATTGCACAGATGGACGGTATATATCTGCTCTCCCCAAGGTAACTCCAGGATAGATCTTAACCCGCTTGCCAATGGTGGTCCGTGGGTGGATCACAACTCCAAAACCTCCGTGAGCTAACTCCATGTGTTCCCCAACTTTGACTGGGCGGGGGATTTCAACCCCTAATAGTTTCAGAATGAAATATGCTACTCCACCTACCAAGGGTAGTTTCCGTGCATAAACCAACTCGGAATAAATATCGCGTCTCATATGAATTAATCTTTGAGGATTTCGATTATCACCCATGCCGGAAATTTATGATGGTTTATAAATAATATTTCCCGACTCCAAGCCGGAAGACTTTAAAGCCTGACTTTGTCCATAATTGCTCATCCCAACCACCGACGGTATCGACTACTAATCGAGCGGTGGTTAATTTCTGCACTCTATCTGGTTCCAATTCCTTTAGCTCTCGATGACCCACCAATAACATGAGCATATCCGCCTCCCTAATCGCATCTTCGAGAGTGGCTGCTGAGTTCACTCCGGGTACCACTGCATCCAGTCTATATGGCTCATAACAACGGATTATTGCACCAGCTTCGGCTAATAATTTAGCCACCTCAATGGCTGGGCTTTCCCGTAGGTCATCTACGTCAGGTTTAAATGCTAACCCTAGTGCTGCTATGCGTTTTCCTCTCAGATCATCCCCAACAACTTCCTTTATGAGCTCCAGAACAAAATGTGGTTGTCCATCATTCACATGCCTGGCAGCGGAAATTAATTCAGACAGGTCCGGTGCCGCCTCAACCAGGAACCAGGGATCCACACTGATGCAGTGCCCTCCAACACCAGGGCCAGGATTTAGAATCTTAACCCGTGGATGGCGGTTGGCGATGCTGACTGCCTCCCAAATATCCACTCCAAATCGCTTTGCGAGTCTCGAGAATTCATTTGCGATGGCAAGATTAATATCGCGGTAAGTATTTTCCATCAATTTGACCATCTCAGCAGTGGTTGCATCCGTAAGCACGATCTCCCCCTTTACGAAATGAGCATATAAATCCCTACCAGCTCTTGCAGATGCTCCGTCTATGCCTCCAATTACGCGCGCATTCTCAGTCAGCTCCTGAATAATTTTCCCAGGTAGAACTCTCTCCGGGGAATATGCCAGATGGAAATCCGATCCTGCTCTTAACCCTGATCGTTCCAGGATGGATCGTACCAGGTCCACTGTTGTGCGTGGAGGTGAGGTTGACTCGATTATCACCAAATTCCCCGGACGTAGGTGTGGCACAATCGATTCTGTCGCAGAAGTCACAGCGCGCATATCTGCCAGACGATAAGCTTGGCCATTATAAATTCCCTGGTCATCTTCATAAAAAGGCGTTGGGACTGCAATGATGAATGCATCCGCAATTTCTGGAGTTTCGCTTATCGTTAAACGACCTGATTCTAAGGCCTCTCGAACCAGCAATTGCAGACCTGGCTCGCTGATATGAATCCCTCCATTTCGAAGTGTTGAAACCACCTCAATGTTATTATCAACTCCCACAACTTGTAAACCGTGAGTAGCAAAAGTGCTGGCGGTAGGCAGACCAATATATCCTAAGCCAATAACGCATACTTTCATAAATTTTATCGTCACTCCATAATTCGGATCATGGATTTGGTGAAGAGTGAATAGTCATTTATATCATTCGAGTAGGAGGGTATTATCCCACAAACTTTCAAGGCATGTCAATCAACACCCTGGAGAACATCGCAAGACAATATCTTCGTAAAGATACTTGACATCGAACGAATGTTCTGGTATTATATATTCATAGAACAACTGTACTGATTAATATTTTCGGAGGTGAAAAATGACACCCAGACGTAGAAGCTCGACATTAACCGATCCACAAATTAAAGTACTTAGGGTTATTGAAGATTATCAAAATACGAATGGATTTCCCCCATCTATACGTGATATTCAGGATATGGGCAAATTTTCCTCGACATCCGTAGTCAATTACTATTTGGAGCAATTAGAAACGATGGGGCATATCAAGCGATCTGGGCACGTTTCACGTGGTATTCGACTGGTTCATCCATTTTCTGAGCTCGCCCAATCTGCTACTCGAACGATTCAAAACGTTCGCGAATCGGTGCAGCAGGTTTTACGCATCCCTGTGATGGGACGTATCTTTGCCAGTGAACCAGTTCCCGTCCCCTCCTCCGACTTTGCATACCTAGATGCCGAATCCGTTGTCAGTGTTGCACGTAGTATGCTTCCAGCTCGTGAAAAGGTTGAAGAATTATTTGCCTTGGAAGTCAATGGTGACTCCATGATTGATGCGATGGTGAACGATGGGGACATCGTCATCATGAAACCCGCAAAAGATGTACACAATGGAGACCTGGTGGCTATCTGGTTGCGTGATAAGGATGAGACCACTCTCAAATATTTTTTCCTGGAAGATGGTAAAGTCCGATTGCAACCTGCCAACCCTACCATGAAACCAATTTTCATCGATGACCCAACGACTGTCGATATCCAGGGAAAAATCGTGATGATCATCCGCCCATGTGAGATGTCACTACTATAAGAGCAATAATTTCAGAAATTAAATTGCTGAAACCTCTGTATAGGTTTCAGCAATTTAATTAATTACGATGTATGTAACCATGATCGCTAAAGGTGATCCTGAAGCAATTTAATATAAGATTCCCTGATTCTTGCTATCCCACAACATCTGGTAGAATTCCCTTTATGCTCCTCGCAGGGAAAATGCCTCTAATTCCAATTTCAAAACGTATCCTGGATTTAACCCTGACGATACCCGGTATCCTGATTTTGTCTCCATTGCTGCTACTCATCTCAATACTTGTGGGGGTGAATTTTGGCACCCCGATCATTTTCCGACAAAAGCGCCCGGGATACCAAGGTAAGCCATTTTGGATTTATAAATTTCGTACGATGACCTATGCCCACGACACACATGACAATTTATTACCTGATAGTCAACGAATTACGCGCTTAGGTCAATTCTTACGCTCATCTAGCCTTGATGAATTACCAGAGTTGTACAATGTTCTCCGCGGAGAGATGAGCTGGGTCGGTCCTCGCCCATTGCTTATGCAGTATTTGGAGCGTTATTCTCCAGAACAGGCTCGCAGGCATGAGGTGCTACCCGGAATTACCGGTTGGGCGCAAATTAATGGCCGAAATGCACTGACATGGGAGGAGAAATTCAAATTAGATGTCTGGTATGTTGATCATTGGTCATTCTTGTTGGATATTAGAATACTTTTACTCACTATTGTAAAAGTACTCCGTCGAGAAGGAATTAACCAACCTGATCAGGCCACCGCGGAGGAGTTCATGGGCAATCATGACTCCTAACAACGGTGAGATTGCAGCACTCCTGACCGCAATGTGCTATTCAGTCTCCTCTATATTTTTTACGGTGGCTGGAAGGAAATTTGGTCCACTTGTATCCAATCGTCTCAGGCTAATTATGGCTGTATTTTTACTTGGTATTACTCATTGGGTCGTCTTTGGAAATCCTGTTCCGTTAAATGCCGGGGCAGAACGCTGGTTTTGGTTGGGTACGTCTGGCATTGTTGGTTTAGCCATTGGGGACTTATTTCTTTTCCAGGCATATGTTTCCCTTGGTCCTAGATTGGGTCTCTTATTCCTGAGTTTATCCCCTGCCCTGGCGTCTATCCTCGCTTGGATCTTCTTGGACGAGACCCTAAGCAGTGGAAATATATTTGGAATCATATTGACCCTGGCTGGTATTGCCTGGGTTGTGTTGGAAAGCAACACAAAAGGGAAATCGTCTGCAGGTAATAATCCTGAAGCACTTCGTAAAAGTAGTTTAAAGGGCATCATCGCGGGATTAATCGCTGCTGCAGGTCAGGCTTTTGGTGTTGTTCTAGCCAAATTTGGATTGGGAAATAATTTTCCACCTCTCTCAGCAAATGTAATCCGAATGACTGCAGCGTTCCTGGCTCTATGGTTGGTTACAATCTTTCAAGGGCAGGTGATATCCACCGTCCAACAGGCTAATGATCAAAAATCTGGTTTACTGTACATCCTGGGTGGGGCAATTTTTGGCCCTTTAGTTGGAGTTTCGTTATCGTTGTTCGCCATTCAAAATATTAATATCGGCATCGCTAGCACGATCATCGCCCTACCCCCGATATTTTTGTTGCCGGTGGGCCATTTCATTTTCAAAGAGCACATATCCTGGCGTGCTATTATGGGAACATTTATAGCAGTTATCGGGGTTGGGCTACTCTTTTGGTTATAGGCATATAATTATCCGAGCCATGGAATCGAATACCACCTTATATCGCACGCTTTATCGCATACGCCGGTTTGAAGAAACCGTCCTGGATAAATTTCAACGCGGCTCTTTCTTTGGTACAACTCATACCTACCTGGGACAGGAGGCTAATGCAGTCGGTACCCTGGCACATATTCAGGATAATGATATTATTATTAGTAACCATCGTTGTCATGGTCACTTTCTTGCCTATGGGGGCGATCCCCACTCACTATTTGCAGAGTTAATGGGACGTATAACGGGCGTATGTGGAGGGCGGGGTGGTTCGCAACATCTTCATTGGCGAAACTTTTACTCTAGCGGAATTCTGGGTGGGATAATCCCAATCGCCACTGGTATGGCACTGGCAGAAAAATATAAGCAGTCTGAATCTGTGACGATTGCTTTTCTAGGAGATGGTACTTTGGGTGAGGGAGTGATCTATGAAGCATTTAATATGGCGTCATTGTGGAAGGCACCCATCCTGTATGTACTCGAAAACAATCATATCGCCCAAACAACCAAGATTGAATTAGCACTAGCTGGTAATATTATTGGACGCTTTAGTGCGTTTGGAATTCCAACCCACCAGCTCGTCACTTCGGATGTCCTTGAAATTCTATCTGTTGCGAGTGACTTGCTTTCTCGAGTCCGCCTAGAAGAATCACCTCATGCATTGATCCTTGATACCCATCGATTCGGTCCCCATTCGAAAGGTGATGACACTCGCGACCCTGATTTAGTTAACAAAATCCGCATGGAGTATGATCCTGTTCAAATCCATGGCCGCCGACTGGATGCAAACGAAAAAATCTCCATCGAATCTGATGTGGATGAAGAAATCAATACCGCATTTGAGACCGCTTCCAAGGATCCATTCCCCACAGATTTAATTGATTAATCTACCCAGCGCAATTTAATACTTATTGTGATTTTCCCCGACCACTTATCTCCCAGATATTCGCTAATTGCTCATCTTTAATAGTGTAATAACGGTCATGAAGGTTAACCGTAGTGCATCCATGACTTGGAACGATCTCCACACACATCCCCACTTCAGGGAGTATTTTCCCAGGGTCCACCTCTACAATGCCATGTTCTTCATTTAATTTTTGCAATTTTAGACCTTTTGGCGAAATTAGTTCCGGTAAACCGTTATCAGTTGTGAGCACTTTCATACCGGAATCAATGACACATAGCTCAGGAGTATGAAAGCTGGTTACCATCGATAATAGTGTCAAGGATTGCTTGAAAGCTAGACCCAGCTGGTTGTACTTTGTGTCCATGAATACGTATGAACCAGCTTCCACTTCCGTCACCCCGGGATAACCTCCTGTTATGTCGTAAGTACCTGTTCCTCCAGCGCTGACAATCTCGACCGGGATACGTGCCTGCCTAATAAGATCGGCAGTACCCACGAGCGCTTTCATCGCTCGGGATGCATTGTCTCCGCGCTTGGTACGATCAACCTCAAACATGGTGAAGCCTTCGTATCCGAGTACACCCGAAAAGTGAATGCCTTGAAGACGAGATGCTAGTTCTGCCAACTTGAGGGCAGGCTCACCTGGCAAAACCCCTGAACGGTGCAGACCAACATCAACTTCAATTACCACATTGATTATGCTTCCTGCTTGCTCCCCAGCCCTGGCTATACGGATAAGATTATCCATTTGGTCAACCGCTACGATGAGTTGACCTTTTCTGGCTAACTGTGCCATGTGGTTAATTTTGGATGGATCAACAACCTGGTTGGCGATTAATACGCTCGATATTCCTGAATCCAACAGCACTTCAGCTTCGCTAAGTTTGGCGCATGTAATCCCAATCGCACCATATTCGATCTGTTTCTTTGCGATGACGGGACACTTATGGGTTTTAAAATGTGGACGCAGCCTTGCGGTTTTATGTTGGAAAAAACTACTCATCAATGATAAATTGAATTCCAATGCTGGAAGATCGATGAGCAAAGCCGGGGTTGGGAGGGAATATTTGGGGGTGTTGATCGGAGGATAATATAAGCTCTCACGAGCATGGTTTTGCATTAGAGTATTATACGCTATCCAGTCACTGCCTATAAATCGGTGAAAGATTAAGAATGATTGACAATGAATATTGAAAATGCTACAATTTTTATAACTGGTCAGACCACTTACCAGTTCCGTGTAATGCATTCGTGAGGTAAAAATGATAGATTGGTCTCCACCAAAACGACCCGCAGCCTATGCCGAAAAATCACTTATAACCTCCATTATCAATGGCGATTATCCACCCGGTACTATTCTCCCTGCAGAACGAGAATTGGCCGTTAACCTTGGAGTAACTCGCCCGACGCTGCGTGAGACCCTGCAATGTTTGGCGCGTGATGGATGGTTAACGATACAGCAAGGCAAACCAACGCGTGTGAATGATTACTGGAAGGATGGTGGTTTGAATGTGCTTAACGCACTTGTTCGTTATGCAGAAAAGTTATCGCCCGATTTCATTCCTAATTTACTTCAGGTCCGCTTAGCCCTTGCCCCGCAATACACTCGTCAGGCTGTGGAACACTCACCTGCTCTAGTTTCCCAATGCTTGCGTGATGCAATTTCTCTTAATGATATCCCTGAAGAATATGCATCTTTTGACTGGCACCTGCATTATTCATTAACTATGGCCAGCGGAAATCCGATTTTCACCCTGATTTTGAACGGTTTCGCTGGATTTTATGAACAAATGGCTTGTATATATTTTAGTCATTCCGATTCCCGAAAAGCTTCATGGGAATTTTACCAAACCTTAAGTGATACCACACTTCGCAATGATTCAGTCGAAGCTGAAAATATAACCCGCACCATGATGAAAAAAAGCATTGAGTTGTGGAAATCATACTCAGGAGGCGGGCTATGAGACGTTGGAATGGGTGGGGAGATGATGCTATTGCTTACCCTGTCCCTGCATCCGCGATCTCATTCTTGGATCGCTTGGTTGGAACTGGTCACCGGCCAAAGGATTTGAGCCTGCAAGAAGTTCTTGTACGCCTTCCTAAATCACAACTTTCTAAGCAATCTTTGGTGTCAACCGACCCACTTACCCGATTGCTTCACGCCCGTGGGCAAAGCTTCCCAAACTGGCTAGATCTGCGCACTGGTTTGATTAACTCTTTTCCAGACGGCGTGGCTTATCCGATGTCAAATGAAGATGTGGTCAAACTCATCCAGTATGCGCGCAAAACTGGAATTCATATTATTCCCTACGGCGGTGGCACTAGTGTGGTCGGTCATATTGATCCGATTAAAAGCAAGGCTCCTGTTTTAACCATCGATATGAGCCGGATGAACCGCCTGATCGATCTAGATTCTAAAAGCCTGTTGGCAACGTTTGAAGCCGGGATATCTGGGCCAGACCTTGAAGCCCAATTACGCGCCCATGGTTTCACCCTCGGGCATTTTCCTCAATCTTTTGAGTACTCCACTCTGGGAGGTTGGGTGGCGACCCGTTCAAGTGGACAGCAGTCTTTACGTTATGGACGGATTGAAAAATTATTTGCGGGTGGCAGATTGGAGACCCCCCTCGGCGAACTGAAAATGCTTTCATTCCCAGCATCCGCAACGGGGCCCGACTTGCGAGAAATAGTGTTGGGATCAGAAGGCAGGCTTGGCATCCTTACTGAAGCCTGCGTGCGGGTTAGTCCAATCCCTGAACGTGAAGAATTCCACGCCGTCTTCTTTCCCGATTTTCAGCATGGTGTCGAAGCTGTACGGTATATTCTCTCCACTGGTTTATCTCTATTTATGCTGCGTTTGAGCACCCCAAATGAGACTACCACTACGCTTGCTCTGGCAGGGCATGAAAAACTGATTGGAGCACTGGAACGACTATTAGCAATCCGCGGTCTTGGGGAGGGGAAATGCATGCTTCTACTTGGATTTAGTGGCAATTCAACCTTGGTTCACACAAATCGAAGTGAAGCTTTGAACATTACCGCCAAGTTGGGTGGCGTACATGTTGGCAAAACCTTTGGGGAACAATGGCATAAAAATCGTTTCCGTACACCTTATTTGCGAAATACACTTTGGGAAATGGGCTATGGGGTGGATACACTTGAAACTGCAACCGATTGGGTTATTACACCCAATATGATTCAGCAAATTGAGACAGCCCTCCGAACTTCCATGTCAGACATTGGAGAGCGAGTCCATATTTTCACACATCTATCCCATGTGTATCCATACGGGTCATCTATTTACACTACTTTTCTTTTCAGATTATCAATAGATCCGGAAGAGACTCTTGCCCGTTGGCGGGGGATGAAATCCGCCGCCAGCCAGGCAATCATCGCCCTCGGTGGAACGATCAGTCACCAGCACGGAGTTGGTGTGGATCATATGTCATATCTTGCAGCAGAAAAGGGCATTTTGGGTATGGCAACCATATCATCATTATGTCGCCAATTCGACCCAAAAGGTATCATGAATCCTGGCAAGTTGGTGGCATAGAAACAGTTGCATCCGGTGGATAGATTTCAAGGCGGAGAGTTGGATATGTGGGATAAAGAATGGCGAAATAAAATCTGGAAGTCGATTAGTGGTCCTTGGGATATCATCATCATCGGAGGTGGTATTACAGGCGCTGGAATCCTGCGCGAGTCTGCACGTCTTGGGTTGCATGTTTTGTTGGTCGAACAACGCGATTTTGCCTGGGGGACCTCCAGCCGTTCTTCCAAGCTGGTGCATGGTGGTTTTCGGTACCTCAAAGAAGGAAAGCTTGGGCTCACCCGCGATTCCGTGCATGAAAGGGAGCAATTGCTCCGCGAAGGTCCTGGCTTGATTGACCCATTGGGTTTTCTGCTTACCGTTTACAAAGGAGATTTCCCAGGAAGGTGGACTTATGCAATGGGTCTCACAGTATATGACCTACTGGCACTGCGTTGGGATCACGATTACTATTCACCACATGATTTCCAGTTATTAGCTCCCCATATTAGCCAGGATGATTTGCAAGGTGGATTTCGCTTTGGTGATGCCCAAACCGATGATGCACGTCTGACTTTGCGCGTCATCCGTGAAGCAGTTGCAGACGGCGGTACCGCCATCAATTACGTCAAAGCTCAAATATTAATTATGGAACAGGATGATGTCAAAGGTGTCGTGCTGGCCGATATGTTGCTTGGACAGCAAACTGAAGCATACGCTCGCGTTGTGATCAATGCCACGGGGACCTGGGCAGACATCTTGAGAAAACAGGCAGGTGGCTATTCACGCATTCGACCATTACGGGGCAGCCATCTTATCTTTCCGAGCTGGCGGTTACCTGTTGCCCAGGCGGTGAGTTTTTTACATCCATTTGATCATCGCCCTGTTTTTATCTTCCCATGGGAAAGGGTCACCTTGGTAGGCACAACGGATGAAGATCACGATAGTTCTCTCGAGAATGAGCCGATGATCAGCCCTGATGAAGTTGCCTACTTGATGGCAGCTGTGGAATTTCAATTCCCATCCCTCTCGATTACCCTTGAGGATGTCATTTCAACCTATGCAGGCATCCGTCCAGTTATTGGAAGTGGTAAGCTCGACCCATCTGAGGAATCGCGTGACCATGTCATCTGGGAGGAAAATGGGTTATTTACCGTGACAGGTGGAAAACTTACCACCTTCCGATTAATTGCGTTGGATGTTCTTAATGCTATTCGCCAACGAATCCCAGAGTTGGCGGAACCCGGTCATGATATGCCAGTCCTGAACCAGATTGATCAACATTTACCTGGGTGCGATGATATTCGTGATGCTTGCCGGCGAAGATTATTAGGCCGTTATGGCTCTGATGCCTTTGCAGTAGTGCACGCAGCCCATGCTGGTGAAATGGAAACGATTCCTGGGACAGATTATCTATGGGTTGAGCTACGCTGGGCAGCACGATCAGAAGGAGTATGTCACCTGGAAGACCTTCTCCTCCGACGTACACGGCTCGGGCTCATTCTTTCGCGGGGAGGAGAATCCATACTGCCTGTTGTAAAACAAATCTGTATGGCTGAATTACACTGGAATGATAGCCAATGGCAACATGAGCAGGCTGATTATCAATCCTTGTGGGCACAAAGTTATAGTCTGCCCTCACGTGAATCTATACCCGATTGGAGAGCTGTTTTATCGGATGCAATAATCAAACGTAAATCGCGCTTTCCAGAACGCCGCAGGAAAATACTTCGCCGTTCCTCCCTGACGGCAGGATTGATCCTCGTATGTGCCACAATCATTGCGATCTTATGGAAGCAAAACAGACAATCCAAAGTGACATGAAGCGTTATCGGGCACAGGAACAAACCAGATGGAACAATTGCGTTCGCCGTTTAAAACCTACGTTCCACTCCCACCTATAATCAACGGTTTCGACCGTAACCCCAAACAATACATCACCCACATTCATATACCTATTTGATTGAAAACACAAAATAACAGGAGATATATTAATAAAAAATCCCTACAAGGGGTATCTTCGCAGGGATGGTATTATTCAGGTGTAGTTTTATTTAGGTGAGCGGGTTTTTAAAGTCCGTGTGTAGATTGTCTCAAGCTCCGGATTGGTCTCAGGGGTTTTCCGCTTCTTCTTCTTTTCTGAAAGCACATTAACGTTATCAACCCCTTTTCGTCCCATCGCTTCACGTAAGGCAGCTTCCATCGCGGTAGGTATAGGTGCTTCCTTCACCTCTTCTTTGGGTTCGATTTCTTTATGCTGCTCCCGTGCGTGTTGTTCCCTTTTATCATTTTTCTCTATTGTGGTTTTTATAATTTCTTCCGGCTTGTCTTGTAAAGCCTTCATGCTTAACTTGATCTGCTTTTTGGGCTTGATCACGTCCAACACTTTGACCTCAACATCATCCCCTTCTTTAACCACATCGCCTGGAGTGCGAATAAAGTCATGGGTCATCTCGCTGATGTGAACAAGACCAGGACGTTCAGCACCAATATCCACAAAAGCACCAAACTTTTCAAGGCGAATTACTTTACCGGTAACCACCATATCCTTTTTTATCTCACCCCATTCCAGGCCTAATGGTTTGATCATGGTCAGCTCGATCCGGCCTTTTTTGGGAGAAACTCGTCGGACCCAGACGTCAACTTCGTCTCCCTCATGGATTACATCCTCTACCCGCTTTACTGTTGATTTCTGCAACTGGGAAATATGCACCATGCCCGGAGTATCAATACCAATATCCACTAATGCCCCAGCTAGTGTAGTCTTAACCACCTTACCCCTGAAATACATTTTGTTTTTAATTTCTTTTATACTGCTTAGAGCACCTGTTGTTGTATTGGCATCCATAACGAATTCTCCGAATGTTCGAATTTCACGCAAACTTGAATTATACCAAGCGCATGAAAAAAAGTCAAAAATATATGAATAATGATCAAACAAACGAGGTTTCTAGCCAATGATCCATGCCAGAAACCCCGTAATCTTGGTTGTTGTCAAGGTAAAGAATGATTAAACTGGCCTCGGTAGTGGCGTTCCTCCATTTTTAGGTATCGGTGGAGGAAATAGCGCTTCGAATTCTTCCCGCGATAAGGTTTCAACCTCCAATAATTTGCGTGCAATAGTATCTAATGCTTCACGATACTGAATAAGGATTTTCTTGGCCTTTTCATAGGCATCATTAACCAAGGACCGTACTTCCTTATCGATTTGCTCAGCTACCGCTTCAGAATAATCCCTTTGCTCGGAGATTTCACGACCTAGGAAAATTAACTCTTCTTTCTGACCGTAAACCATGGGACCCAAGTCATTACTCATACCTAACCTGGTAACCATCGCGCGTGCCATCTTGGTAACCCGTTCTAAATCATTCGATGCACCTGAGGTGACATCGCTGAATACAATTTCCTCTGCTGCACGTCCACCCATTAAGCCTACCATCTCTGCCAAAAGTTTATTCCGACCCATTAATGTCCTATCTTCCTGAGGAAGGGCTAAAGTATAGCCACCAGCCATACCTCTGGCTGTTATCGACACCTTATGCACCGGGTCTGATTCAGGGACAGCGTTCATTACCACTGCATGACCTGCCTCGTGATAGGCTACAATTCGTTTTTCTGCCTCACTGATCAGCCGACTCTTGCGTTCAGGGCCAGCGATCACGCGCTCAATAGCTTCCTCTAAATCTTCTTGCTCGATGGATTTCTTGTTCCGTCGTGCAGCCAGGATGGCTCCCTCATTAACTAGGTTCTCAAGGTCCGCACCTACAAAGCCTGGTGTCGAACGAGCCAGTACACCCAAATCTGTATCGGCTGCCAGCGGTTTACCTTTGGTGTGCACCTTGAGGATTGCCTCCCGGCCTCTCATGTCTGGGCGGTCGAGTACCACCCGCCGGTCAAATCGACCAGGGCGGAGTAATGCTGGGTCAAGAATATCTGGACGGTTTGTCGCAGCCATGATAATTACATTGGTATCTGTATCAAATCCATCCATCTCAACCAACATTTGGTTCAAAGTTTGCTCGCGTTCATCATGGCTTCCACCTAATCCAGCACCGCGTTGGCGACCAACTGCGTCGATTTCATCCACGAATACGATACATGGTGAATGCCGTTTAGCCTGGTCGAAAAGGTCACGTACCCGGCTGGCACCCACGCCAACAAACATTTCCACAAACTCAGATCCAGAAATTGAAAAGAAAGGCACACCCGCTTCTCCAGAAACAGCTTTTGCCAGTAATGTCTTCCCTGTCCCAGGTGGGCCTACTAACAACACACCTTTAGGGATCCGTGCACCCAATGAGATAAATTTCTCAGGTTCACGTAAAAACTCGACCACTTCCTGGAGTTCTTCCTTTGCTTCTTCAACCCCTGCAACATCACCAAAAGTAACAGAAGGTTGATCACCGGTGAACATGCGGGCACGCGATTTACCAAATGACATAGCCGCATTATTACTGCCCTGTGCCTGACGGAAAACAAACCAGAAAACACCACCAAGAATAATAAAAGGAAGGATATATCCCAAAGCAGAGACAAGTCCCAGCCATGGACTGGGTGGTTTAACCTCGACACTAATATGGGCTGGTGAAAGCTGATCAGCAGTCACCCCTAAATCCTTCAGTTGTTGTACAAGGGTTGTCTCAGTTTCTTTATGAGCAATTCGCTCAATTGCTTGGGTACCTGTTCCATAGATTACAGTGAGCTTATCTTGCTCTTCAATAATGCGCGTAACCTTGCCGCTTTGAATATCTGCAGCCACTTGGTTGATGGAGAGTATTTCCTGTGAGGATGAACTCTGATTGAAGCTATAAAAAACCAGGATGATGATGGCAGCAAATAGCAAAACATAAATAATCGTCGAACGACTACGATTCGGATTCACTTAAACCTCCAAAATATATACAAAGACCCAACAAGTCATTTTACCTAGAAGTCAGGTTGACTTGAGGTCAATTTTGATTATACCAATCTCTGGTCTTGACTGGTAGTATTATGATAATTTAAATCTACATTTCTAACGTCTCTCTAACAATTTCGCACTATTCTGGTCACGATGATGAAACAAGACGTAGAATCATATCAGAAATTTTTGCAAATTTCTCCTAAGATAGACACCTCCCACTCTTACATAAAAGCAGTAGGTTAGCTTTATATATTGCGTCCCCAGATCCAGCCCTCTATGCGGCGAACCAATCTGAGTAACTGGGAACGGATGACCACCCATAGCCGGTAAGATGTGGGGGAAATATGACGATGAGGTAGGAATGGTCCTGTCCAGCGCACCATAGCAGCGCCCCAGGTGAGCCCCGCACCGAAACCCACAAAAACCGTATTATCACCAGATTTTAATCGCCCCTGCTGAATTGCTTCACAGGTTGCAATGGGTATTGAAGCCGTTGAGGTATTACCATACCGCTCAATATTAATAAAGCATTGTTCGGCGGGAATTTCTAGCCCCCGCATTGCAGCTTCGATGATGCGTAGATTTGCCTGGTGTGGTATGACCAGTTGAATGTCTTCGATTTTAAGTTGGGCAGAAGCAACTGCTTCACGGGTGGCTTGTGCAATCACTCGTGTAGCAAATCGGTATACTTCCCGACCATTCATGTGGATGGTGTGCTGCTTATTCAATATCGTATCAGCGCTGGCTGGCATGTGACTGCCGCCTGCAGGCAACGATAAGAGATCCCCGCCTGAGCCGTCCGACCTCATCACAGCTGAGAGCACACCCCCAGGTTCGTCACCCGCTTGTAATACAAATGCCCCTGCCCCATCTCCAAATAAGATGCAGGTATTACGGTCTTCCCAATCTACGAAGCGGGAGAGTGTTTCTGCACCAATTACCACAGCATTGCGGATCGATCCGCTGCGGATAGCCTGGGTAGCCATATTCAAAGCAAATATAAATCCCGAACATGCAGCCGATAGGTCGAATGCACCTGCATGGGTCGCTCCTATCCGGTCTTGAACCAGGCAAGCTGTCGCAGGGAATAAATGCTCAGGGGATGAGGTGGATACGATGATCAGCTCAACATCATCCGGTTCAAGGTTAGCAACCCTGAGGGCATTTAGAGCCGCGTCTTTAGCTAAGGAAGCTGTCGACTCTTCATCGCTTGCAATGTGGCGTTGACGGATGCCAGTTCGAGATTGGATCCAGGCATCATCAGTATCAACGATTTTCTCCAAATCAGCGTTAGTTAGCACCCTGGAGGGTACTGCCATTCCCCATCCAGTGATGTGGGCATAAGGACTCATGATCAAGCCTCGTTATACCGGCTCAATATGATGCTGGCATTATGACCGCCAAAGCCAAATGAATTGGACATGATATTTTGGACAATTGCCGGACGTGCATGGTTGGGAACATAATCGAGATCGCATTCCGGGTCGGGAGTTTCATAATTGATCGTTGGAGGCAAAATTCCATCCTGTAAGGTTTTTACACATATCAGCGCTTCCAATGCACCCGCCGCACCAAGGAGATGGCCAGTCATGGATTTCGTTGATGAAATCGGAATGTTGTAGGCATGATTTCCAAAAACGGTTTTGATAGCTGCGGTTTCACTCTTATCGTTGAGCTGCGTGCTGGTTCCATGAGCATTAATATAACCAATGTCACTCACCGATAATCCTGCATCATCCATAGCACTTTGCATGCATAAGGCAGCGCCTGCTCCATTCTCAGATGGAGCAGAGATGTGGTAAGCATCATTGGAGGTACCATATCCACTGATTTCACCAATAATCTGGGCTTCACGTGCCCGGGCGTGTTCCAGTGATTCTAAAACCAGGATTGCTCCGCCTTCACCCATCACAAAGCCATCCCTTCCCTTATCAAACGGACGTGATGCTCGTTCTGGCTCCTCGTTGCGAGTGGATAAAGCTTTCATAACGCCTAACCCTGCCATGGCAATCGGAACAATCACCGATTCGCTTCCACCGGTGAAGATGACGTCTGCACCACCGCGACGGATCGCTTCAGCAGCTTCCCCAATTGCGTTAGTGCCACTGGCACAGGCAGACACAATAGCCATATTTGGACCACGCACACCCAATTGTATAGCGATCATCCCTGCCGCAGTATCGGGTAACATCATTGGCACCAGAAAAGGACTAACCCGATCAGGACCACGTTGAAAATATACTTCCATTTGTTGGAATAGGGTATTCATGCCTCCTATACCCGTCCCAAGCATGACCCCTATACGATCTCTATTTGCTTCGGTTATCGCTAATCCTGCGTGCTTCACAGCCTGGAAAGATGCTGCAAGGGCAAATTGAACAAAACGATCCATCCGGCGCGCATCACGCGCACCAAATAATCCCACCCCATCAAAATCCTTAACTTCTGCACCAATTTTTACCTCAAACCGGCTGGTATCATAATGCGTGATTAACCCCACACCTGATTTACCTGCTAGGATGTTACTCCATAGGGTGGATACATCGTTTCCCAATGGGGAAACACACCCCATGCCGGTAATTACGACACGTTTTCGCATGAAAGCCTCCTATGGCGATTTAGAAGAGGTTAACTCACCGCTTGCAGACCTTTGGCATTTACAACACCGCCTCCTTATATAGGAGGCGGAATACAAAGTATACCAGAATTAGCCGAATTCGAGGGATTTAAGTGCCTTGTAAACCTGTTGCACATGCAAGATGTCGTGCCCAGCAATGATGTTAACCAATTCACGAAGATTTGTGGGACCAAAAATGGCGTGCCGTGCGTGGCGGTCCCAGTCTTCCGGAGGTATATTTTCCAACAACCGCAGCACTTCCAAGCGTGCCCTTGTAAAATCCGCTAATGCCAGCAAACCATCCTGCATGCAATACTGGCGAACTTCTGCCCATGGGTCAGTATCCTGCCCGGGGAGAAAGGGATTTTGTTCATTGACTACTTTTAGTAAGCGCAGCAAATTAACTTCTGAATCTACATCTCTTAGATGACACAGTACCTCACTCGGGCTCCATTCGTCTGGTGCTGGTCGTTGTCCCAAATCCTGGTTTTGTTGATGACATAGTGTTGCTAGAGCAGCAGGGGTCGACTTTAAAACAGCCAACAACGCATTGGGCGTGGTGAAGTTGGTCGGCAAAGATACTGGCAATGATCCATCCATCCATGGGATTAGGTCGGTTAATTTCCCATGCGGTGGGATTGCTCCTTGTCCATTCCAGCTTAAAGCTCCATCATTGGTTATCCAAAAGACGGGCAGACCCAATTGACGTGCCGCACCAATGTCCGATTCAACATCATTACCCACCATTACCACGGGTATTTTAGGCCAGCCCAGCTGTGCCAGGAACTCGGCAAAGTACGCCGGATTGGGTTTGGCAAAATGGAAGGTCTCATAGGATGGAACCATTGCAAATGGTACCCGATCAACTGGTAACCCTGCCCAATTGAGGCGCTGCAGGATTGCGGTACGCGGGAAAAGCGGGTTGGTGGCTACAGCTGTCATGTCTCCACGTTCTAGTAATTCCTCTACCACTCTGACCGCCTCGGGTCTGAATTGGGTTATCCCTCGCAGTTTTGGAAAATCTTCTGCATAAAAAGCATCAATGATCCCCTGAACTTCGTGGCGGACTAAACCAAGTGGAGGGTAAAACGCGGCATCAAATTTCTCTTCGAGAGTATAGTCTGGGCTGGGGTTTTCCACCATCTGCCGGGTCGCGTCCATTAATGTTTTGATTAAAGTAACTGGATCAGCCACCGATACCAGGCGCTTCGCCAAAGCCTGGAGGTAAGCTGGGACGAAGTTATTCATTTCATTACCAAGCAAAGTGTCGTCCAAATCAAATAACAGTAGTGTCACTGGATCCTTCTTCAAATTCGGGTGGTAATATATGGCATTCCCCACAACCGATGTGCGGATCAAAACCCGAGCGCTCTGTCTTCTTACAAAATGTTTGTACTCGTACTTCCTGCTTGCCAAAAGGAAGCTTGCGTACCAATTTGGGGATCAACACCATATATGGGCAGGTATTGGCGAGCTGAATGCTTGGTACCGGACAAGTATTACAGAATTCCCGCCTCCAAGAAAGTGGTGGCGAAGTAGAACCTAATAAGCGGCATTCTTCCTGAGAACGACCACGGTAATAATTACCGTAAAAATAGCTGCATTCTTTCCCCGCGGGTGTGCGCATATGAATTTTATTCTTAGATTAACTAGACCCGGGTTACATATGCTCCGGTGCGTGTATCTATCCGAATTCGATCGCCCACATTGACAAACGCTGGTACCTGCACTTCCAAACCAGTATTCGTTTTAATTTTCTTATTAACACCGGTAGCTGTATCCCCTCTCACGGCAACCTCCGCCTCGACCACATCCATGTCCACCGTGATCGGGAGTTCCACATCAATGGGTTCACCCTGATAAAAGGTTAGCTTAATTTCCATGTTTTCAGTCAGGTAGTCAGCACTTTCACCGAGTACGTTTTTGGACAGTGCAGGTTGATCATACGTGTCCAGGTCCATAAAATGGTACAACTCGCCATCATTATATAAATATTGAACGGTATGGAAATCAAGTCGGGCATCCTGAACTCGATCACCACTTTGGAAGGTTTTTTCTAGGGTAGTCCCACTGCGAAGGTCAACAGCTTTTATTCGGATGGTTGCATTACCTCGCCCCGGCTTGTTGTGGTGGTAATCCAATACCTTGTAAAGCTTCCCATCGAATTCGAAAGTCACCCCTTTTCGTAGGTTATTAACGTCGATCATAAAATTGCCTCTTTAATATTAAAGTTTTTAACATGGGGATTATAGTTGAGGCTTACTTCTCTGGCAAGGTCGCAAGCTGTGAGTGCAGCCCTCCATATAGCTAACAATAATAACGGGGATTCAATCTGTGGTACACTTTATTCGATCCTATCCGGGCAGGAGGTAGCTTTGAATAAGCAATCCAAACGATTGGCTTATATTGAAGATGAACCAGAGATGATCGACCTTGTACGTATGATCCTGAGTCGTCGCGGTTTTATCGTCTTAGGCGCTAATGGAGGTCGCGAAGGTCTCGACCTTATTCGCAAGGAATTACCTGATCTAGTTTTATTGGATTTGATGATGCCAGACATGGATGGATGGGATGTGTACCATCAAATCAAGTCGGAAGAGTTAACGCGCGACATCCCAGTAATAGTGATTACCGCTAAAGCTCAAAATATAGATAAAATCCTCGGTCTTCACATTGCTAAAGTAGAAGATTACATCTCCAAGCCTTTTAGTCCGCAAGAACTACTAGATAGAGTCGAGCAAGTTTTATCAAGACAATCTAAATCCAAGGATCAGTAAAGCTTACCTCACGGGGCGGCAGTTGTCACCTCGCTTTCAAATAGAATGAACACCCAAAAACACATGCATGATGGGGGAAAATGATTGCCAATGAGATACATTAAGATCGTCAATCAGTCCCATCCTTCATCTAAGCCTATACTGGCAAAGTATTGTAAGTCGTTCTTATGTCAGCTGCGTGGTTTGATGTTTACAAAAAGCTTACCTGAGAATCATGGCTTATTGTTGGTTCAAAACTCAGACAGTCGATTAAATTCATCCATTCACATGATGTTTATGTGGATGGATTTGGCAGTCATTTGGATAAACAGCGATTATTCAGTGATTGACCTCGTACTCGCACGCCGCTGGAAGATGGCTTATCTCCCCAGGAAAGCAGCAAAGTATGTGTTGGAAACTGGAGTATCCAACCTGAGTGGTTTCAATATCGGTGATACAGTTCGCTTTGACGAGGCTTCGTAAAAGTAAATGTATAAATTTTGGTTAAGTACCTTATCGGTATTGATCTTAATTTCATTCGTATTTCCCTCCGGTAAAGTTAAAGCACAAAGTGCATCTAACACCGTACCAGTTTATATTGTTCAAGAAGGAGATTACTTGGAGGATATCGCTTATCGGTTTCATGTATCCCAACAGGACTTGGTAAATGCAAATGGGATAGTAAATACTGATCAGATAACCGTTGGACAGCAACTGATCATTCCTGGGTTGGAAGGCATTCAAGGTGTCTTGACGACCGAAATTGTTCCATTCGGTGAGACTTTACAAAGCCTTAGCACGCATTATCATCTCCCCTTGGATATGCTTGAGCGTCTGAACCATCTCACAAGTCCAAATGAATTATATGCTGGTTACTCCCTTGTCATAATTGAGAATGACAATCCCTCTATCCTGGGTAAACGGGTCCCTTTGAATGTAGGTCAATCGTTACTTGAGCTTGCTATCCTCAATGCTACGGATTTATGGACCATACTGGCAAGTAATCAACTTAATAGTTCCTTATCGCTGCTCCCAGGTGATATTGTTCGTGTTCCAGGTGGTGATGATGCCGGACCAGGTGCCCTGCCTCCAACGATCTCTTCCGTGGATATTTCTGGCCTTAGCCAGGGTCAAACGGCTGAGATCCAAATCAAGGGTGCTGCAGGATTATCGATAAAAGGCTATTTGATGGAACACGGACTAAACTTTTTCAAAGACTCAGATAATCGATATATCGCCTTGCAGGGAGTGCATGCAATGGCTCAACCGGGACTTTATTCTCTGAGTATACAGGGAAACTTGCCAGATGGCTCTGATTTTGATTTTTCACAAGATGTTCTGGTTTCTGCAGGTGATTTTTTATACGATCAACCTCTTTCGGTTGATCCGGCTACGCTTGATCCCGAGACAACCGTTCCTGAAGACAGCAACTGGTTAGAATTATCATCTCCTGCGAGTCCCAATAAGTTATGGCAAGGTGTTTTCTCACTCCCAGTTGAGTCTGTATTTGCAGAGTGTTATGCTTCACGGTTTGGAAGCCGGCGTTCCTACAATGGTAGTGATTATTCCTACTTCCACACAGGAGTGGATTATTGTGGAAAAATTGGGGATCCAATTTATGCCGCTGCGGTGGGTGTGGTGGTATTTGCCGGACCATTAACTGTGCGTGGAAATGCAACCATGATTGACCATGGTTGGGGCATCTACACAGCTTATATGCACCAATCCGAGATCCTGGTTCAGATGGGAGATCGCGTCGAACAAGGTCAATTGATTGGCCTTGTGGGCAACACCGGGAGAGTGGAAGGCCCCCATTTGCATTTTGAAGTTTTAGTTGGTAGCGTGCAGGTGAACCCTCTCGAGTGGCTAAATCAAGTATTTCCTTAAATCCATAAAGTTAATGAAGTGACTTATTCGTCGGGTTTGTCGTCAGATTCCGGTCCTTGTAACTCCATATTTTCAAAATCTCCTCGATAATATGACTCTAGAACCTGGTGGGCTTTATCGACCATGCTCGTGGGAACTAACAATTCCACCATTCCTAATGTACCCACCGCGACGGCATATGCTCGTGCTGCACCCTCTTGATTTAACCATACCGTGATTCCCTGGGCTTCAAGCAAACCTTTCAGGATCTCTGCCTGTAATTGACCTTGCACGGTTTCCACCAGTATCCATTCTTCTTCAACCATACATCTGCTCCATCATTACATAAAAATAATCACATTTTATCGAATTCTGCAACGCTTACAATTAACGTCTTTTATTATAGTCCTTCCTGGGGAAAATCGGTGTTTCATTGAATATACGTTCAAATATATCTGAATTATTTATTCATCGAGTATAATACGCAAGCAATCGATATTGTGTAAAGGGCGTCAATCGCGCAATTATTTGACGCGCCATAGTCAAGCAAATTCTTGATGAATAGGGGCGTAAGATTTGTAGCGCATCTTATATGAAGGGTTGACGCGTTAAGGTTATAGTATCAATGACGAGTCTGGCAACATTATCACTTCGTGAAGATTACTGGGAGAATTTTGAACTTAAAGATGAAGATCGAGAATTCATTTACAACTATCTCCTGGAAATCGAAACTCCATTAACTTCGCCGGAATTGCTCTCTGCACTGGTAAATGAACGCATTCGCCAGGAAAAATTAGCGATTGAGAAGCAACGCACCTCCGGGGGGGATATATATATCCCCGCCTGTACATATGACGTTAACCAGGATCTTGTATTTCCATCTGTTGGTTGGCAACACGCTAAGGTACTTGGGGTTCGCCCAGGGCAGAATCCCGACCTGGGAGATTTCCAGGTGATACTGGTGAGGTTTGATAGTCAAGAAACCAAGGAATTTGCCTCAAATATCCAGGAGCATATCCTTAACCAACCCCAGGAGATATCAGTAGCGGATACCTCCCTGGATATAGATTATGTATTAGCAAATTATGGAGAAAAGTTGCTGCAGATCATTGATTCTGATCTGAGTAAAAATCAAGAATTTGTCCGCATTGCTGGAAAGTGGTTCCCACGCACATTATTGGTAGATATCAATGTGGGTCATTTGAATCTTGCTGAGGCAATCCTTGATATGGCCAGTGGAGGACCTCTGCCGACCAAGTCGTTGCTAGAGCAAGTTGGATTGACAACTAACACGAATTCAAAATTGGTAGAATTTTCCATCGATCATGCATTACAGGAAGACCCTCGTTTTGATGAGGTCGGTCCCGCGGGAGAAATCCTTTGGTTTCTAAACCGCCTGGAACCTGAGAGCGTTTTGCAGGTGCCCATTTATCTACGTTATCAAGAGCTGGAATATGATCACTCATTACTCACAAAAGAGATGCTCGAGCTCGAACGAAAAATGGATGACGAACTCTCACCGGCGAGTGGGAAATACCCAACTTCTACTGAGGTTCAATTAACCTTAACTTACCCTCATTGGCGGGCAGGTACCCTTCCACTTACCGGTAGTATTACCCATCTCTTCCCAACGGCGTATGAAGCACCTCGAATTCGTTTCCAACTGGTCGATGGTGAATCGGGTCAGAAATTCGCTGGATGGGTTGTGCGTAAAAATCATTATGTATATGGCCTACAGGAATGGTATAAATCTCACGCATTAATGCCAGGTAGCCTGATTTGGGTAAAACGTGGAAAAATTCCTGGTGAGGTCATTGTCCAATGTGTTTCTCAACGCGGATCTCGGGAGTGGGTTCGGACAGTTCTTGTTGGCTCAGATGGTGGAATTGTCTTCGCCATGCTTAAGCAAATTGTCACCGCAGCCTATGACGAACGTATGGCTATCGCAATTCCCGATCCTGATGGACTGGACGTAGCATGGAAGCAGCTTCAAAAAGATCGCATTCCCTTCGAAAAAATAGTGGTGAATACCGTGCGCGATTTGGCAAAATTGAACCCTCAGAGCCATGTCCACGCCAGTGAGCTCTACGCGGCTGTGAACATCATCCGTCGTTGTCCTCCTGGACCAATACTTGCCTTGTTGGTTTCCAGACCTTGGTTCATTCATGTTGGCGATTTACACTACCGCTTCGATGACTCGGAGAAGAAGTAAATGGTCCCGTTGCCTGATGTAAAACGCGTAAGCCGAGCCAGACCGACCATCCAAACACATTTCCACATCGATTTTAATTGGTGGCAGGAGCGGGATCGCGATTGGCGGGTCTTCCTACAAAGTCTCCTCTGCCCTGAACACCAACAAGCGTTTGCAGAATTACCCGATGATCATTTGGTCGATTTTGTAGATCCATTGACAGCTGAAGTCCAGCGGGTAGATGGATTGCAACATATACTCATCGCTCATTGCGCCAAGCGACTGGATTTTATCTCGCCACATACGACCCTTGTGGATGCTATCTTCCGCATTTTTCTCGCCAATGGGAATGCACCAATGACACCCATGGAATTGGCGCAACTCTCGGGACGGTCACCAGATCTGATCTTGCGCGTCCTGACCGGTGAACGAATTTATCGCGGCCTTCGTCCTCTATTGGAGGGGTAGGAATGTTTGCCCCTGTAGCTCAATGGATAGAGCAGCAGCCTTCTAAGCTGTTGGTTGTGGGTTCGAATCCCGCCAGGGGCGCTAAAATTATATATAAATCTTGTTAGATTTACTTATTATGTAGCAAAAGAGTAGCATGCTGCATCTAATAATTAATCGGAGTTCATAATGACAATCGAAAGAGTTGGATTAATAAAATTTGCCGGTAATGAGGTTACCGTAATCGGTCCTGATATCTTGGTCGGACAAAAAGCGCCAGAATTTATTGCTGTTGCTTCTGATTGGTCCACCTTCCATGGTCTGCAAAATACAAAAGGGAAAGTACGCATAATTGGTTCGCTCCCATCCCTGAGCACCTCCGTCTGTGATCGTGAAACGCGCCGCTTCAACCAGGAAGCCATCGAATTGGACGATAGGATTGTTATCCTCACCGTGAGCATGGATTTACCTTTTACAATTAAAAACTGGTGTGCCGCTGCAGGAGTCGACAGGGTAACAACCTTATCTGACCTTAAAAATGGTGAATTTGGTCCGAAATATGGAGTTCTGCTGAAAGAACACCGCTTCCTCCGCAGAGCTGTCTTCGTAGTCGATCGAAATGATATGGTAATTTACTCAGCTTATATGCCAGCCATCGGCGTTGAGCCTAATTACGCTGAAGTGTTGGAATCAGCCAGGCGAGCATTAATAGATTGAGCAACGCCAGATTAATAACTTAGGAGTAATAATTATGGAAGGTTTATTCGTCTCATCCGATTCCATGCGACGGGTCTGGCACATTTCAGAGGATTTTCAAAACCCAATCACCGAAACACCCCGCTGGCGGATAATCTCGCGCCCGCATGCGTGGCGCCCGCCTACCGATGTATATGAGACTGAAGATGCCATTATCATAAGAGTCGAGGTCGCAGGGATGCGAGAATCAGACTTTACCATCTCACTGGTTGAACGCAACCTGACAATTCGCGGCGTTCGTCAAGATACTTCTGAGCGTCGAGCTTATCACCAGATGGAAATAGCTTTTGGTGAATTCAATACTGAAGTTGAACTGCCTTACACGATTATCTCCGATAAGGTTGAAGCTGTTTATCGCGATGGATTTTTACGCATCACACTCCCTATCACTCAACCAAAGCACATAAAAGTGGAAGGTGATTAAACGTATTATGTCAGCAACACGTTGGAACACGCTAAACCTGATGCGATGGTTGGAGGAGCATGGCTGGCCGGATGAAGATCTGGAGCTAAAAGAAATGGTCCTGGATTCCGACGTACCCGGGCAGCAAACCATAACCACTCATCAAACACCCAATGTTGAACCTTTATCAGATGGTGATCAATCCCAGTTAAAGATTCCAAGCACCTTGCCTATACTGCCTTTACGAGGTTTGGTCGTCTACCCTGAGACCGCAGTTCCGCTTACGATTGGGCAACCACGCTCCATCCGTCTGGTGGATGATGTGGTCGCTGGAGATGATCGATTGATCGGTTTGGTCACCTCTCGCGATCCCGAGATGGAGATCCCTGAACCAAAAGACCTATACGAAATTGGCACCGTTGCAATGATCCATCGTTTGTTCCGGGCTCCTGATGGTACCATTCGCTTGCTTGTCCAAGGCACCGCACGTTTTAAATTAGGCGAATTTGTGCAACATGAACCATATCTGAAAGCACAAATACAGCTCATTCCCGAAACGGAGGAGGAGGGGGTTGAAGTTGAAGCGCTCGCCCGCAATGCACGTGACCAATTTGCACATATCGGCGAGCTGATCACGTCCATTCCCCGCGAGCTGGTGGCCTCAGTGCAAGCCATCGAGGATCCCCTGCAGACCGTTTACACGATCGCAAATTTCCAACGGATGGACTTAACCGCAGCTCAATCATTATTAGAGCTGGATTCGGCTAAAGAAAAATTGCATAAGCTGGTTGGTATCCTCACCCGCGAGATCGAGGTATTGGAAATCGGCCAAAAAATTCAAAATGAGGCGCGCTCAGAAATTGAAAAAGTACAACGCGACTATTTCTTGCGCGAGCAATTAAAGGCCATCCAGCGCGAGCTTGGCGAAGGAGATGAACAGGCTGCTGAGGTGGATGATCTACGCCAAAAGATTGATGCTGCTAAAATGACAGAAGAGTCAGACAAACAAGCGCGCCATGAGCTTGATCGATTATCCCACCTGCCAACTGCAGCCGCTGAGTATGGCGTTATCCGCACTTATCTGGATTGGATGGTCTCCCTACCATGGTCGGTCAGGACCGAGGATAATCTGGATATCTCCCATGCGCGTGAGGTTCTCGACCAAGACCATTATGGCTTGGAAGATATCAAAGAGCGCATCCTTGAATACCTAGCTGTAAGAAAGCTGCGTCAGGAGCGGAAGGATGAGATTGTACCCGAAAACAAGGATGAGATCCGTCGTTTGCGCGAAGGGGTCATCCTGTGTTTCATCGGACCACCTGGCGTTGGAAAGACCTCTCTGGGTCGTTCGATTGCTCATGCGATGGGACGCAAATTTATCCGCATCTCACTTGGTGGTATGCGAGATGAAGCTGAGATACGTGGCCACCGCCGAACATATATCGGTGCCATGCCTGGTCGTATCCTGCAGGCAATCCGCCGCATTGAGTCGCGTAACCCTGTCTTTATGCTGGACGAGATTGATAAGCTGGGAATGGATTTCCATGGTGATCCTGCGTCTGCCCTCCTGGAAGTTCTTGACCCTGAGCAGAATTCTGAATTCAGAGACCATTACCTTGAAGTGGCTTTTGACCTTTCCCAGGTCATGTTCATCACCACTGGTAATCTGATTGAACCGATCCCTGACCCATTGCGTGATCGCATGGAAATTATCACCCTCTCCGGTTATACCGAAAATGAGAAATGCGCCATTGCCAAACAATACCTGATACCTCGACAGATCAAAGAAAATGGCTTGCGTACCGAAGAAATTCAATTTACTGATGAAGCATTACTTACAGTCATCCGCTCATATACGCGCGAAGCAGGGGTACGCAATCTCGAACGCGAAATTGGCTCAGTCTGCCGTAAGGTGGTAACAATCATTGCAGAGAATAAGACTCAATCAATCTCCATCACACCAGAAAAAGTCCATGAATATTTGGGTCGGCCTCACTTCTTTGGTAATGAAGATATCGCCATCCGAACTTCCATTCCAGGCGTAGCCACAGGTCTGGCTTATACACCCGTGGGTGGAGATGTTTTGTTCATTGAAGCTACCCGAATGCCTGGCAGTAAGGGTTTCCAGATCACAGGTTCCCTTGGGAATGTGATGCAGGAATCTGCTCATGCAGCCCTTTCATTCGTACGATCTCGAACAGAGCCGCTTAAACTCGACCAAAGTTTCTTTGAAAAATCAGACATTCATCTGCACATTCCAGCTGGGGCGCAGCCAAAAGATGGCCCTTCCGCGGGTGTAACCATGGCAACCGCACTTGTCTCACTCATATCGGGGCGACCAGTACGCGGGGATGTGGGGATGACTGGCGAAATCACCTTGAGGGGACAGGTCCTGCCCGTGGGAGGGATTAAAGAAAAAGTCTTAGCTGCCCATCGGGCGGGTTTAAAAACTGTCATCCTACCCAAGCGCAATGAAAGTGACCTCGAGGATTTACCGGAAGAGGTCCGCAAATCCATGAAATTTATCTTCGTCGAAACCGTGGACGAAGTGTTGAAAGCTGCCCTTGAGCCAGCCAGGCGTCAGAAAACACTATCAAAATCAAAGGACGTGAATGGAAAGAAGGACAAGATTGGGGAATCAAATGCTAAAAGTAATGCTCATTGAAGATGATAAGACCATGGTGTCCTTACTGACCACCCTGTTGAATCTAGAAGGCTTTATGGTCAAGACTCCGCGAAATCACCAAATGGAAGGATTATTGAACGCAATTATAGATGAGCGTCCTCAAATTGCCTTGGTGGATGTCAATCTGCGCTCTGGAAGTGGACTGGATTTGGTCCGTAAGATCAGGCGTGAACCCGAGATTAAGGATACTCGCATCCTGATGTCATCAGGTTTGAATTTAAAAAAAGAATGTATCCAGGCTGGGGCTGATAGTTTTATTCTTAAGCCTTTTATGCCAGATGATTTGATAAAACTGATCCATCGGACCATTCAACAATAAATATTATTTTAATAAAAGAGAAAGAGTAAACAAGAAATTATTGTGACTAAAAAAAGCATACACACCCAAATGCAATGGTATTCCTTAGATTTACATTTGCACACACCGGCTTCGAGTGATTTTCAGCAACCCGATGTTAAATACCTTGAGATCCTACAGCGCGCCGAAGCGCGTGGTCTGGATATCATCGCATTTACTGACCATAATACCGTCGCAGGTTACCGAAAATTGCAGGATGAGATTCATCAGCTCGAGTTATTAGAGAGGCTGAACCGCATCCTGCCTGAAGAGCAGAATCGTCTGCGTGAATATAGGCGGTTATTCGAGAAGTTATTGATCCTGCCAGCTTTCGAATTTACCGCCACATTTGGTTTTCACATCATGGGTCTTTTTCCACCTGAGACTCCTGTCCGTGAGATTGAACATCTATTGATCGATCTGAATATCCCTACCGAGCAGCTTGATCTTGGCTCAGCGACCGTCGGAGCCACAACCGATGTGCTGACTGCATATCGAATGATCGATGAAGCGGGTGGCATCGTCATCGCTGCCCACGCTAACTCAAACAACGGTGTTGCCATGCGCGGTTTCCCAATTGGGGGGCAGACAAAAATTGCCTACACCCAGGATCCTCACTTGCATGCATTGGAAGTGACAGATCTGGAACAACGCGGAGCCCGAACAACTGCAACTTTCTTTAGTGGCACCAAACCCGAATATCCACGCAGGATGCATTGCATTCAAGGGTCCGATGCCCACAGACTGAGCACAGATCCGGTGCGCAAGAAAAATCCTGGAATTGGTGACCGAGTCACCGAGGTTTTACTACCAGAGATCTCATATGAAGAACTACGTGATCTATTCTTAAGCAATGATTTTGCTCGTACCCGCCCACGGCTCCACAAAGAACAACCTGTATTTGATTTCATCCTGGCTGCCCGCGAAGAAGGTGCCAATATCATTCAGGATTTCCATGAGAATATGACTGTTCGGGGTGGAAAACTATATAACGTCATTGCTGATGTGTGCGCATTCGCTAACACGAATGGCGGCACACTCTACATCGGTTTAAATAGTGATCCTAAAAAATCAGTTGCAGGTATACCCAATCCTGAACAGGCAATTACCCAGCTGGATAAAGAAATCAGCACCCGCATCACACCTCCACTGCAATGTTCAATTGATGTTCATGATGCCAATGGCAAGAAGATCCTACGCGTGCTCATCCCCCGCGGTGGCGATCCTCCTTATGCTGTGGATGACAATAAAGTCTATGTACGTGACGAAGCAGAAACCGGTCTGGCAGTCCGGGATGAAATCGTCAGCCTTGTGCTGCGCTCAAGTAGCGGACGTCCAGCACCTCAAACAAAACCAGAAGTTGAAAAACAAGTCGTTTCAGAGGATACCCCTCAGGCTCCGGCAATCCCAGAGCGGGATGGAGAATCAACCCCCCGCACCGGGGTTGAAGTGGTAAAGGTTGATGAGCGGGATGGTATCTCGTATTACACCATGCGCGATCTGCGCAACGGGAACGAAGTGAAGAACGTCACGCGTGTTTCAGCCCGCCGTCTCTGGCATTATGCCATCACTGAGTTCGATCAGCTCCCAACCGATCTTTCGAAGGTGAAAATCCAATGGCAGGGTAAGATCGGGCTGTTGGGCGTACAACGGCAAGGCAAAAATGTCCGTTATAATCTCGTCGAACGCACTCCAAAAGGATATCGTCTCTATTTCGGTGTGACCGAGGATGGTATTCACGGTCGATGGAAAACGTTGGTTGGTAGTGATGAGGAGTAATTCATCGCTTCCTGATAATCTGGTTTTACGGCAGTTTCAATTCCCCACAGATTATTCTCAAATAATCACCCTCTGGCAGCACGCCGGTCCTGGTATTCATCTCCGCCGTTCTGATGAAAGGGATGAAATTGCCAAAAAGATTCAGCGCGATCCCGACCTCTTCCTTGTGGCAGAAATTGACGGATTTATCATTGGTTCTGTGCTCGGTGGTTTCGATGGTCGACGTGGGATGGTTTATCATCTTGCAGTAGATGATACTTATCGCAAGAAAGGCGTCGGCACCGTTCTGATGAATGAGCTCGAAAGCCGGATGAAACAAAAAGGTTGTATCCGTTCATATTTGTTGGTAACGCGTGATAATATGGACGCAATTCGGTTCTACGAATCGCAGGGATGGGAGCAGATGGATCTCCTGACCTACGGGAAAGACCTGAATTAAAGCTCGGTTGGGATTTATTCAATAATGTCTATACGCATAGGAATCATCACAGTTTCTGACCGTTCCGCTCGCGGAGAGCGCCCCGATGAATCTGGACCGGCACTTATTAATGCCGTATCGCAACAGGCTTGGCAGGTTATACGGACTGAGATTTTGCCCGATGAAATCGAACGATTGAGTAAAGTACTGACCGAGTGGGCTGACAGTGGTGAAATGGATGTCATCCTGACCACTGGAGGCACTGGCTTTAGCCCGCGCGATGTCACTCCTGAAGCAACCCAAGCAGTCATTCAGCGCTCCACTCCTGGGCTGGCTGAAGCGATGCGCAGTGCCAGTTTACGCATCACCCCCCACGCCATGCTTTCCCGTGCCACAGCAGGCATTCGCTCGCGTACACTTATTATCAATTTACCAGGTAGTCCTATGGGGGCATTAGAAAATCTAGCCGTGCTGTTGCCCATATTGCCGCATGCGATACAACTTCTCCACAATCATCCCTCAGCCGAGGTGGGTCATCGGAAAGTTTGATTGGGGTATAATTTTACCCGACCAGCCTGTACACGAAAAATTGGAGGTTTGAGTGGATTTTTGGCATGCCGATTCTGTCGCTGAAGCCCTGCGTGAAGAACAAAAGGCGGGTTGGCGGCAGACAATTCTGGATACATTAGAGACAATTCTATTATCATTAGTACTGTTTCTGGCAATCAACGCGGTCTCGGAACGAATTCGAGTTGAATCGATCAGCATGCAGCCTACCCTCTTCCCGGGCGATTATGTAATCGTCAATAAGCTGGCATACAGATTCACAAACACCCCCCATAGAGGGGATGTGATCGTCTTTAAGTATCCTCCCAACCCTGATGCCATCCCATATATCAAGCGCGTCGTTGGTCTACCAGGAGATCAGATTCATATCGCTGACGGGAAGATCTATATCAATGGACAATTGATGCTCGAACCCTACCTGAAAGTGACCACAAACCGTGGAGGAGATTGGAGTGTGCCCGTAGGGCAATTGTTCGTCATGGGCGATAACCGCAATAACTCTTCTGATTCCCGATCCTGGGGCTTTGTGCCTTTTGAAAATATCCTGGGTCGAGCTGAGCTTATCTATTTACCGCCAAAGCATTGGGCGTTCCTTCATAAAAATATCGCAGTTGCTTCACCTGAGCCCTAATTCGCCTGGATGAGTGGGGGTAAGATTCGCCTGGTTTCTTTCTTGCAACCGATGTAACAAAATATGTTGATTATCGTTCAATAAGGTGAAAGCATGCCAGCCAGGCTGGACAAAGATGATGAGCTGATACAAAAGGCCCAACGCGGTGACCCACATGCATTCGGTGATCTATACGACATTCATGCACCGGCCATTTTTCGTTACCTTTTTGCCCACTTGGATAGCCGGATGGATGCCGAAGATTTAACCGGTGAAGTCTTCCTGAAAGCCTGGCAGTCCTTACCAAAATATATCGAGCGTGGTGTACCCTTCCTGGCGTTCTTGTTTCGTATTGCCCACAACGTGCTGGTGGACCATTACCGCCAAAATAATCGCCTGGAGTCTAAATCCCCAGACGAAATGGATGGATACAGAGTGGAAGGCACTGCGGAACCGGTTGATGTGATTGGCAGTCAAATCGAGCACCAGCAGATCCTTCGGGTATTATCAAGACTGCGACCAGATTACCAATCCGTGCTCAGCCTGCGCTTTATCAGTGAGCTTTCCCCCGAGGAAACTGCTCAGGTGATGAAACGCTCGGTGGGTGCCATCCGGGTCTTGCAGCACCGTGCACTCGCTGCTCTGCGAGAGGAAATTGACAAGACAGGTTAGTATGAAAATAGAACATCGCATTGACAAGATTATTGAGAATTATTTGCCTGCCATCGCAAGTAGCCAGGAATCGATCGATTCAATCCTGGAAAAGTATCCACGATATGCAAGCGCACTTCTACCCAGGCTTGAGGCTGCCATCTGGTTGGTGAAAGTCCGGCAAAACGTTGAGCCTCGACCAGGGTTTATCCCTGCAACCCGCAAGGTTGTGGAAGCCCGCATCGATACCTTACAGCCCCATGGATTTTGGCAGCGCCTGTTCTGGCGGCACACGCCCCAGCGTTGGGTTTTTAATATCGCAGCACCCATCCTCGTGTTGCTTCTCCTGGCATTGGTAATCAACAGCGCGGTTTTAACCGCCCAACTATCTATCCCTGGGGATCCGTTTTATTCAACCAAGCTGCTCACTGAAAATCTCCAGCTCGCTCTGACCTTTGATCAGGTGGATAAAACCAATCTATATATGCAGTTTTCCCGCGAACGGACAACAGAGTTGGTGGAATTGGTGCTCGAAGGAGACTATGAGCAGCTCCCAACTGCCGCTGCACGCTTGGAAACGGAGATCATTGCCTCCCTGCACTCCATAAACGCTATACCCATCCGTGACCAGGCAATCGAGCGACCCATGACTGCGCAATTGAAGCAGACCCTCTCGAACGAGATATTCATGCTCGATATGTTGAAAGGATCTTCACCACCCACTGCATATCCCGGGATCGAGCTGGCTATCCAGGCATCCCAATCAGGGCTTTTGGCATTACGATAAGCTTTAGATTTCAGTATGTGTGGTTCGATGTATGCAACACCTGACATTTTTGATAGGGATTTTTAAGTAAAAAACCCTGTAACAAATAACGATCTCGTCCGTTTTATGAGGTAAAATAGCATCGTGATAATTTTATTGCAAGATCAGATAATATTATGAATTTTTATTGTAATGTAACATATTTCATAGGTGAGTCTGGAACATGATCAAACCCACAAAAAAATTTCCCAAGTTCAAGCTGGAAAACGCCCAGGCCATGCTCGAGTTTGCCCTGGTTTTCCCGATTGTATTATTAATTACCTATGGACTGATCGAGTTTGGGCGCATGATCTTTATCTACTCTGCTGTCACCAGTTCCGCCCGTGAGGGTGCCAGGTATGGAGCAGCTGCCGGTAAAGTGGATGGTATCCCTCAATTTGCATACTGTTCAAAGATCCGGGATGCCGTTCGTAGGACAGCGTTCTTAATCACTATTCCCGATAACAAGATCTGGATAAGCTATGACAATGGTCCAGGTCTAGGTAGTGTCGCCCCTACCTGTGAGGCCTTAAATCCATCCAATATTGACTTGGGGGACCGGATTATAGTGAAAGTAATCGCGCATTATGAACCCATGATTGGTCGTTTTCTCGGCGTTGGAGGATTCG
>JBAPSY010000233.1:0-4179 GCA_049281855.1 Anaerolineales bacterium | reverse complement strand
TTCGATTAGGAGTGGCAGCTGAATCGTTGACTTTGACCTACCGAGGTGCAGTTGTGCCGGACCTATCTTTGGAAAAATTGTATGACCAGCTGGGATAGAAAATATTTTTCGGTTCACCCCGAGGTCGCTCTGGCACTCAGAGATAGGAAACCTATCGTCGCGTTAGAATCGACAGTGATCACGCATGGTTTACCTTATCCAGAGAATGGAAAACTTGCCAAGGATTTGGAGGCGGAAATTCGAAAACTGGGGTGTATTCCTGCCACCATCGCGATCTTGAATGGTGTTATCTGCGTTGGTCTTGATGCAGGCCAATTGGAACGATTAGCGCAATCTGAAGATATGCAAAAGATCAGCGTACGTGATATCGCATCAGCGGTACAAAGGCGTAAGAGTGGCGGTACAACTGTAGCAGGTACACTGGCGATTGCACAACAAACAGGAATCAAGGTTTTTGTTACCGGAGGGATTGGCGGAGTACATCGGCAGGCACCTTTCGACGTTTCTGCAGACCTGGGCGAAATGGCTCGAGCTCAGCTGGTGGTTGTATGTGCGGGTGCAAAAGCCATTTTAGATATTCCTGCCACATTAGAAGTATTGGAAACATATGGTGTTCCTGTAATTGGATACAAGACGGATGATTTTCCAGCGTTCTATTCGATCAATAGCGGTATAAGGGTAAGCAGCCGGGTTGATTCAGCTGAAGAAGTTGCGATCCTAGCGCAAACGCATTGGGATTTGGGTCTGGGAGGGTCAATTCTTGTGGCAGTGCCTCCACCGGCAGACGTTGCCATGGAATCTGATTTCATCGAATCAGCTATTCATACTGCTTTGCAAGACGCCCAGAAAAAGAATATCCGTGGACAATCGGTTACTCCGTTTTTACTGCGTAGAGTAAGTGAGTTGACCGGGGGTTCAAGTTTAAAGGCTAATCTGGGGTTATTACGTAATAATGCATGCGTAGCTGCGGAAATTGCGCATTATATTAAACCGAAATTGAAGTGAGATAGATCCCAAGAATTAAACTTACTGAGTCGGAGTGGGGGCGTGGGTAGATGTCGGAGTTGAGGGAGCCGGTGTGGTGGTGGGCATGTGAGTGAATGTTGGCGTGGGGGGTGCGGGTGTGAATGTGGGTGCGTGAGTATTTTCAGGTGTTTGTGTGGGAGTGTCGGCTCTAGGACTGGGGGTGGGGGTTTGAGAAGGAACCCGTGTATCTAAAGGACGGAGGGTAAGGGTTGGTGCGCGGGTATCGGTAGATGTTCGGGTGGGAGATGGAGTAGCACTTGGAACCGCTGTTGGTGGCTGACCCTCAACGGTAAAGCGACCGGATGTTTTCCAGCTCAATCCGACAAATATCTGGACCTCATATTCACCCGCCAGCCACAGGATTGGCTCAGGGTTCCAATCAGTGTACCCAATTCCACCTGTTCCGCCATCCCAAGGATTCGTCTCGTAGTAAACCAGCTCATTTCCATAATACCAAAGCGCTGACCATTGTGCTCCGGGCGTCATCTTATCATAGGTAAATTGAGCGTACAGATGACCGACGGGGTTCTGGAAGATAGCACCTGGATTAATAGGGAGAAAATCTTTATCCAATGCAGACGCAAACTGTAAGGGACTAAATATAGCAGCAGGATCGGGTGTCGTCGTGCTTGTGAAGGATTCTTCAATTACCAACGGGATATGAGGAGTGGGGGTGATGGTTGGCGTATCTGAGATCGAGGGTGTAGGCGTGATGGTGGGGGTAAGAGTAATCGTGGGGGTTAGGCTGATGGTTGGCGTGAATGTAATGGTGGGTGTGTGCGGGGGGGTGATGGTGGGTGGAAAGTAGTGATAGGCAATAGGTTCTGCAAAGCGATTGGTAAATATGGCAATAATAATAAATAACACAGAAAATAACAACATCCTCCAACCAATGACCATTCGATCGCGGCGCATTCGGAAGAATTTAAGGGTGCGTGCTTTACGAATCGAACGAATACCAGCCAGGATTCCATACACTGCCAGCACAGATAGCAGCGCAACAAAAGTGATAACCCCAGTATGAATATCAAGCTTCATAAATTTATAAAAGCGCTAATGCTTTTCAACTGCCACGGTATTGCGTAAGCTACCTATTCCATCTATGGCTACTTCGACGATATCACCGGGATTCAAGGGGCTAATTCCTGCAGGAGTGCCTGTCATGATGACATCACCTGGGTCCAAAGTCATAATTGAAGAGGCGAATGCGATCAACTGGTCAATGTGAAAAATCATATCTCGGGTGGAGGCCATCTGACGAAGCTCACCGTTTACATGGCAAGTGATCATTGCGTCCGCAGGGTTAAATTCGGTTTCGATCCATGGACCAAGAGGGCAGAAGGTATCAAAACCTTTGCTGCGGGTCCATTGACCGTCCTTGCGCTGTAAATCACGGGCGGTGACATCATTCCCGACGGTATAACCGAAAATGTAGCTTGATACTTCGTTCGGTTGGATCCAACGACCGTGCTTTCCGATAACTACAGCCAATTCTGCCTCATGATCAACTTGTTGGGATTGAGGTGGCAGGAAGATGGTCTGGAGGGGTCCGATTACAGATGAAGGAGGTTTCAGGAAAAGCAGGGGTGTTGTGGGAATCTCAGCATTCGTTTCTTTTACAAGTTCCGCATAATTTCTGCCAACACAGATGATCTTTCCCGGCAAGATAGGGGCGAGTAATTGCAGCGAACTTAATGGAAGAGTAGCTTCGGATCGTTGGAATTCTCCAAAAGGAGAGCCATCAATCCTACCTACGTTATCATTGTTGACCCATCCAAATTGTGCTGGTTCTTTTTTTACTTGATAGCGTATTATGCGCATGTGGAAAACATTCAGTCTTCTGATTCTTGGATGCGGTTTGCCAAGTCAGCAATGGCTTGTTCCGCACCGGAGAAACGCTGGGAGAAAGACCAATGAAGTGCTTCAACAAGTACGTAAATGATTGCACTGACCACAAGCATGCCGCTCGTTGATGAAGGGTGTTCTGAGGCTGCTAGAACCACACTGGCTGAACGTGCAGTCGGAAGGGAAGCTGCACCGACTATCGCAGCGGTGGGGATATTGCGAGCCTTGGCTTCAGCTAGAGAGCGGGAAATAAATGGGGATTGACCAGTTACATCAATTGCTAGAAGGAGATCTTGTTGGGAGGCAGTATGCACGGTGCGAGCGAAATCAATGACGCCCGGGCGTGCAATATATATTGGAAAACCACCTTGTTCAAGGAAGTAAACCAGGTTATATGCAGCTGGTTGAGCAGGTGATTCGACCAGTAATATAATTCTGCGCGCTTTGTCAATCGCATTAACCAGTTTTTCAACAGAATCAATATCCAACATCAAGCGCATCTGATCGAGTTCATGGTTAAGATTATCCAAGGAAGACATCACCACGTCATGTAACGAATCAGGTTCTGTGGCAACCTGAGGTTGATATAGAAGGTTTCGCCTAACTTTATCGCGAATCTCACGAAGAAGCTCAGGATAACCTTTATACCCCAAATGCTGTGAAAACCGGACGACGGTAGCAGCATCCAGGTTCAAGGCGTGAGCCAGCTCACTGGCGGTCATGAAGGAGGCTTTGATGTAAGAATCGAGCAGAAAATCGGCTAGCTTGGCGAAACTCTTCGACATGGCAGGCCGATCGTGACGAATGCGTTCTTCGTAAGTCATAATCTCCTCCAATATAAACTTATAATTTTTCAAAGTGTATCACAAAGGTGTAATAAAATGCAAACGAATTTGCGGAATTTTGGAAAATTGATAGACTAATGTTGCAGAAAAATTAAGGTATAATCATTCCGTCGGGCGGATAGTTCAGTTGGTTAGAACGCCTCTCTTACACAGAGGAGGTCGTAGGTTCGAGTCCTATTCCGCCCACAGGAACCCCTAGAGATGGGGAGTTTGTGTTTAATGGGAAGGTTATGCGGTTACCAGTATTCGATCCAATGGTGTCCAGGTGGTGCCATATGGGGTCATCGACACCGAGCGAAGCGAAGTTCAATTGTGGATACCCCCATGTTCACTTATGGTCTTTTTACCCCCCTTATATAACTAGCTTTCAAACGAGCAGGGGAAAAATAGTTGAAAACCTATTCACCTTTTGTTCATGCATATTAGGTTACAGCTTTTCACATCTCGAAGCTCTATTGAGGTG
>JBAPSY010000232.1:0-6036 GCA_049281855.1 Anaerolineales bacterium | reverse complement strand
GCAAGATTATGATAGACACCGTTGACGTCAGGATTGACAACCTGGTATATGGTGGGGATGCACTCGGAAGGCTGGCTGATGGCAGGGTGGTTTTTGTGCAGTTCGCCAACAACGGGGAGATGGTGCGCGTGAGGTTGGTGGAGGATAAACCTCGACATGCGCGAGCAGAGATGGTGGAGGTGTTGGAACCATCCCCTGAGCGGGTTAATCCCCGCTGCCAGCACTTCACAACTTGTGGCGGTTGCCATTACCAACAGATGAATTATCCAAACCAGCTGAAAGTAAAAGCTGCTATTTTAAGAGAACAGCTGGAACGGATTGGTGGTTTGCGGGATTTTCCGGCAGTCGAGATTGAGGCAGCACCAGAACCCTTGTACTACCGAAATCACATTCAGTTTCACCTCACGAACGAGGGTAAATTGGGCTTCCAGAAAGCACATTCCAACCAACCCTTTGCCATCCGAGAATGTCATCTGCCGGAGGTGACAATCAACCAGCTGTGGCCTCAGATTGAAATTGAACCTATATCGGGACTCGAGCGCGTCAGCTTGAGGTTGGGAGCGGAAGAAGATATGATGCTCATCCTGGCGAGCACCGATCCCCAGGTAGTGGATTTCAGCATTGAAGACGTGGTGATTTCTGTGGTGCAGGTGGGACCAGCCGGTAGCATGGTTTTGGCAGGTAGTGACCATCTGGTGATGGATGTATTAGGGAGGCGCTTCAAGGTGTCGGCAGCGTCTTTTTTCCAAGTGAACACACTCCAGGCACAGGCAATGGTTAAACATTTAACCGGTCATTTACCCCTGAAAGAGGATATGACTGTATTGGATGTTTATTCAGGTGTGGGATTATATAGTGCCTTTCTTGCGCCTAAAGTTAAGCGATTGGTAGGGATTGAGATTTCGCCAGACGCCTGCGAGGATTTCGTCACCAATCTGGATGAATTTGATCATGTGGAATTATATGAAGCCCCTGTTGAGGATGTGTTGACCAGCATCAACTTCACTCCAGATTTAATTGTTATGGATCCACCACGGGCAGGATTGGGAGTAAAGACTATTGAGGGAGTGTTAGCGCAAGGAGCAGCCCATCTGGCGTATATTTCGTGCGACCCAGCTACACTGGCTCGAGATAGCAATCAGCTGGTAGCAGGAGGATACTCTCTAGAGAGATTGACTCTCTTTGATATGTTTCCGCAGACCTATCACATTGAAAGTATCAGTTTTTGGGAGAAAGATTGACTATTCAATGAAAATAAGAACCCAGATGCCATCCATTTATTCGGGGATGGCATTTTCATTTATTTCCACATAGGAATAATCACCTGGTACATATCCTGCAATATAAGAAAAGCAAGCAACTATACGAATCCTCTTGACATAGAACATATGTTCTGTTATAATACAAATTGTAATGATTAACGACTAGCAGATTCGGTTGAAGGGATCCAAACGAATGGAGGATCATTGATGAATATAGGAATGCTTTGGTTCGATAATGATAATAAATCAGATCTGGCTACCAAGATCCAGAAAGCGGCCAGTTATTACCATACGAAATATGGAAAGGCACCCAATATCTGCCTCGTGCATCCACGGACATTGGGGAATGATCCATGGAAAGGGGTGGGGATCGAAGTTCGCGCCACGCGTTCGGTATTACCAAATCATTTTTGGTTGGGGGTAAATAATAATGGAAGCTCGGTTAAATCGTGAGCTCAATTACCAATAGCTCGAGGGCTAAATCTGGATCCATTTGTCCGGTTTTAATCGCTTCGTCAAGATCCAACAATCGATGGTAAATCAGTTCAAGGAATTTACTGGAGTAACGTAGAGCGCTCTCCATCGCCAACTTAGCGGGGTAATAACCAATTTTTAAAGATTTTGGAATATCATTAATCGTAGCACGCTCATCCAATAGCTCACGCGCCACAATCAGAACCCGAATTTGAAAAACAATGCTCTGAAAAATCCTTAAGGGATCGTCTTCTTGTAGACTCCTTTGTAATAGAGCTTGCGCCTTGCGCTGATCACGATCGCGCAGGGCATTCACCAGTTCGAAATCACCAATTTTAGCAGTCAATGGCGTCAGGTGCTCAACGTCATCCGTATCCACCGGACGAGCAAAGTTGACATAGGTGAGCAGTTTGGTGATCTCTTGAGTGGCCAGGCGGGTGTCATCACCGATCTGGTTGGTGAGAGAAACAGCTGCCTGAGAAGTAATTTGACCCCCCATCGTTTTTACATGCTCCTGAATCCACTTAACCATTAATGCACCACCGGGTTGGGCGTGGTGCCGGATGTAAACCCGTTTTGCCTGCTGGGGGGAGGAAGCCCATTTTTCGAGCCAATTCAGCCGGCCGTCTTTTCTATCTCTCTCACTGGTCAGGAATTCATTTTCCACCAACACTAGTTTTGTGGTCGGTTTTTCGGCGCTTAAATAGTTTATAAATTCTTCTTGTTCCGACCTGTCTTTCAGGCGGGTGGTTGGATGGGTGAGAATGACCATTCTTTTAGAAGCCAAGAAAGGAACGGTTGCGACAGCATCTTTGAGCTGGTTTAGTGAGAATGACCTGCCATCCAAACGGGTGGTATTCATCTCGGCGATATTTACGTCACCGAGCTTGATGCGGATCTTCTCTATGGATTCGCTGATGGCAAATTCATCGTCACCATCAAAGAGATATATTTCGGGAGCTTCTTCGACCACAATTATCCTCTGGTTTGCACACGATGTATGGTCATGCGACCCTGTTTTCTATGGGTGATTGCAGTGACTTCGAGTGACCCGGGGTCACCTGAGGTTGTCACACGCGCCTGGAGGAGTAATCCCAAGGGTTGAGAGAGGATCAAAGCCATGGTTGCAAGCGCGGCGGCGAAAGGCAGACGGGCAAGTTTATCCTGTAAACGCTTGCCAGAACCCAGCATGGCGGCTGCGCCTGCCAGACCTGCAAGGGCACCTGCAGTAGCATAGTTGGTGCCACAGTTGGGGTGAATTGCCAACTGGCGTTCACCAGCTCTCAGACGCACGATTGCTTCCTGAACAGCAGTATGCAACATCTCGGGTGGAACATCGCCAATAATCCAAAAACCACCTATGTCGGAGTGACCCATCAGCATGGAATTCGGTAGGTGGTTTGCCAGGGTATGCAAGGTGGCATGCTCCAACCCATGATTACGACGTATGTGTGAAATAATCGGGAGTTCAAGAATGTCGGTAATAATTAACTTTGATGGCTGCCTCATGGAAGCCTCCCTTCCAAGGTGATTATACACGAAACCAAATTAGGGAATTGACTCGCAACTTAACCAGCTAAGGATTTAAAAATGGATCAGATATTAGGGTTCGTTCGCAGATTTAGAAGGATCAGTCTGGATTTTATCCTGACAAACCGAGGAATTAAGATGTTGAGCAATTGAGTGCCAATTTCTAACAGATCCTGGTCTTGGGAATATTCCCCGATAATTCTGGTAGGAGGCGATCTAGGCGATAGATCCCATCATCATCCTAGCGGCTCTGCGGCCAATCTCTACTGCGAAGTTCGTCCCCCGATCCCATGGATAGACCTGACTCATGCTGGCAAAATAAAGCCCGGGGAAGGGCGTCTGAATGGTGGGGATGTTGCAAGAATGGTTGAGCAACGGGACCGGTTGGGCATAATTGGTGCGGTATAGCCAAGTTTTGTTGATCCAACCCGGCTCAAAGTTGGAGTTGAAGCGTTGTATAGCCGGCAGAAAACGTTGAAGCAGCTCCTCCTGGCTCAACGTGTAGTATTCATGGTCTGGTTCGAGGTAATCCCCACAGTAAACGATATGGTCACCGCCAAAATGCTCAGGGGAGACGAAATTGGTATGCTCGACCAAAGCCAGGAAGGGGAAACCAGCCGATTTAGGAAGGTTGTACCAATAGTAGCCTTGCTCTGAGAGCTGATGTTTGAGTGAAAGGGTCATCACTACAGCGCCCATGGATCTCAGCTCGAGCAAACCTTTGAGGTAATATGAGGGTAGTGTGGGAGCAAGGCGTGCCAGCAGGTTGGGAGAAGCAGTGAACAAACATTGGTCGTAATGAACCAGACCGTTGGGAGTGATGAGGTCGATTCCAGCGTCGGGGGAAGGGAGGATTTGTTGAATGGGAGCGTTCAAATGAATGGTGACACCCAATCCCTGCAATGTAGCGGAAAAACGATCCGCAAAAGCCTGGAAGCCTCCCTGGAAGGTACCCAAGCGGGTAGTGCGGGCTTTCAGGCGAGCCCACATCCAAGCCATGTTGACCTGCGTGGCGTAATGCTCGCCAAACTTGCCAATCATCAACGGCTCCCACATCAGCTCATAGACACGATCACCCGCCCATTTACGCATCCAGGCATCCACAGTGTGCTTTTCGAGGGCTTTCCAATCATTGGTAAGGCGTAAGAACAGACCGACCAGTCCAAAACGAGCTTTGTTGACCCCCCAGCCCAAGCCAGGGAAGAGGATGGCTTTGAGGATCGAATCGAATGGATAGAAGCGCTCCTGGTAATACATGACGGTATAGGGGCGGGGGAAGAGCACTTTATCGCTCCATCCCAGCTCATTGATCAACCCCAACATGTGGCGATCTGAAGCAAACCAGTGGTGATAATACTGTTCCACGGACCAATCCCAATGGGGTTCTTTGAAACCTGCTGCCAGACCACCAACATGCCCGGAGGCTTCGTATACGGTCACTTGATCACCACGACGGATCAGATCATAGGCAGCAGATAAGCCTCCAAAGCCTGCCCCCAATATTGCAATACGCTTCATATTCGATTGGTTCCTTCTTGTTGGGCTGGCTCATCCTTTGCCTGAATGGTTTCCGTCCACTTGATGCCTTCACGAAACATATAATAAAGTCCCAGTGCAGTGACGGGGAACCATAAAGCAAAATGGAGCACGAAGGTATAGCTAGCAGCTGTCTCCCGTGAAATATTGTAGGCTTGCAGTACAGCAATACCAGGCAGGTCAAAGGTGCCCAGGTAGCCTGGAGCGGAGGGAATGGTGGTAGCCAGATTGACTACGCCGTTCATCAACATCAAGGCAAAGAAGCTGATCGAGAATCTGAAAGCATGCATGACAAACCAATATTTGACCGTCTCAAGCAACCAGATGATCACAGAGGTAAAAAATACCATCAATACGTCAAAAGGGGAGCGGAGCGATTCAAGTCCATCGAGGAAGCGCCGGCTGATCCCCAGGGTCTTTTCACGGATGCGTATAGGAACCAAGCGCTGGATCAACCAAGTGACCAGACGGTCGGCGGGAGCGGGGAACATGGCGGCAATGAGGAAGACAGCCAGTGCACCGAAAAAAGCGACACTCCCCCAGATGGCAACTTCACGGATGCCAAATTTAATCCCCGCCACATCAATGGAAACACTGGTAAGACGGGTCAGCTCTGCCAAGTTGACGAAGACAAAAGCCAACATCACAATGCCGTCAAACACACGCTCAACGATAATGGTGGCCAAAGAAGCTGAGATGGGTACGCCTTGCTTGCGTTTGAGAACCACCGCCCGGACGACCTCACCAGCTCTTGCGGGGAAAATGTTATTGCCAGCATATCCCATGGTGACGATGGGAAACATGGTGCGGGTGGAGATGGCTTTCAAAGGACGTAATAAATAATGCCAGCGCCAGGAGCGTACCCAGAGGGCAATAAAATACACGGCTACACCAGGGATCAACCACCAATAGTTCGCCGTTTTCAGGACCTGCCATAATTGAAGATAATCGATTTTTCTTAAGACCAAGTATAAAAATACGGCGCTGATCAATATCCCCAGCCAGAATTGCCAACGTTTCATGCGTCTCATTCTACCATAACGATTTGTTTCACCATGATTGTGAGGATGTACACAAAAGAGGGTGCAATTAATTGTAATAACGAAACTTACTCGAAAGGGTGACAATTTGGCAATATCTTCGACCTGTCGCGGCTAAACCAGAATGCAATCAGGAGGGATTATAATTTTCAATATGAAAACCAGGACGGTAATTGCTTTGATCGCTTTAGTGC
>JBAPSY010000231.1:0-4834 GCA_049281855.1 Anaerolineales bacterium | reverse complement strand
GCCATATGCTTATATTGGTATATTTTGGGCGATTTCCATTTTTTCCACTGGCCTCTTTTTTCTGGTGAAGTTTTATCGTTTACGGTCAAAGCCCATTTTCCAGCAGGTTTTCTCTCCGGTCGAATGGACGGTTTTGATCGCGGTGGTTGCACTGTCTCTTGAGGTGTTAATGGCTTCTCTCGGCGGAAGATATTTCGGACATTACTTTATGACGATGGTCCCCGCTGTGCTAGTAGCCATTGCTTATCCGATCTGGAAAGTGGTATCAGTTTCAAAAGAAACCTTGAAATCAAAAGGCGTATTATTCCGAAATGTGGTCTATCTGATATTGTTGATCAGCACCTTGGTTTGGGGAGCAACCACAGTCATTCGGGATTTACCCTCAGCCGTATATCGGAACAATCTTGCAGGGATTTTTAGAGGCAAAATCCAGTTAAACGACCTAGATCAATATATCATTCAAACCACCATACCCAGTGATGAAGTGTTGGTTTGGCATATCCATCTGGGGATCAACTTTCTCACGAACAGAAGAACGCCTTCCCGGTTTTTGTTTCCTCTCAACCTGTTCATTCCCCCCAACGCACAGAACACAAAGCTCAAAGAATTTGTCAATGACCTGGAAAACCATCCTCCAGAATTGATTTTATTTCAGAAATCTTCTTCGATGGCTCTTCCATTTGTTGACGATCCGGTTGATCAACGATGTAAAACTTACTGCACACCTGAATTTGTACAGGCGCTCCAAGTACCCCAGATTCGCCAGGAATGGCATAGGTTTCGACGATTTTTTATAAATAATTATGCCCTGGATAAGAGGATTTACGATTGGACCATCTATCGCAAGTTGCCATGAACCAATAGGTTCATGTAGAATAGACGCAATCCGATGATGATTAAGGTGTGACTACCTGAACAGAAGGGTAACTCTGATTGTTTCCACCCCCACCTTGCTGAGATAATCTGGTTTGATAATGAAATAGGGTTGATCCATTATGACGGGGACCATTGCCGGTATCCAACGTGAAATTGCCCATAACGAAAGATAAAATATAGGTCATACCGTTATTTAATGGGGGTTATTGCTAAGTGACATCTGCACTAGAGCTCATGTTACAATAATAATAATGGTCAAAGTCTATCGAAGAAGGGCTGTGGATCCTGCTTAACCAGGATAACACAGGAACAAATGTTTGGGCAGCCATAATAACTTACTATCAAAGCTTTTAATCAAAAAGAAGCCGATCGTTGTTGTTTTATCGTTCCTCGCGTTTTGCTTGGCAGCGATTATGGTGATCTGGTTAAATTTATCGTGGAGACCGGATATCTCGCAGTTACCCCCTGATAGCGGTTTCTATGCCTATTTTGGCAAAGCCATCTTACATGGACAAGTCCCCTATCGGGATCTTTGGGATAACAAACCTCCTTTAGGTTATTACCTGAATGCGCTGGCTTTGCTTGTTTTTGGTCAGACACCCTGGGGAATTTGGTGGTCGAGTGTCGTCTGGATATTAGGTTGCATGGTGCTTTTCTTCCTTACAATCAAGAAACTGTTTGGGAGGATAACCGCCTTTGTTACCAGTACCGTTTTTCTTGTGGCACTTATGAATCCACAGGTATTCCAAGGCGGGAATTTGACGGAGGTTTATGGTCTAGCACCACAGATGAGCATCATCGGGGTTACGTATTTGTTTTTCACCCATAAACGTAGACCCTGGCTCGCTATACTATCAGGGGTGTTAACCGCCTGTGCATTTTTGATCAAGCAACCCACCATTATGCTCGGTTTTTCATCGGTCTTGGTGATGACTGTAAGCTCACTCAGCGAATGGAACATACGTGAGGCTTTCAAGAACGGGGTGGGATTTTTATTTGGGTTCGTTGGCTTAGTAGCAGTGGTTTCTGTATATTGGCTATGGATTGGCGCTCTGGGGCAATTTTTGGACGGCGCTTTTTTACAAGGATTTTCTTCTATTGGCGGCACACAGAGTAGTTTCAGGACTTATTTCTTCCAGGCATTGACTACAATATTACCCAATCTTTATATTGGCAGGCTATACCTGATCGCCATGCTTGCTGGTGGATTATTCCTTTTGGAAAAGCTCTATCAATCTTGGGTAAAGCCGATTTTAAAAGAACACCTATCGTTGATTGAGTGGTCCTTGCTCTTCGTGCTTATTATATTTCCTATGGTTGTCAAGAGCATCTGGCCAAACGCTTATATTGGTAAATTTTGGGCAATTTCCATTTTTTCCGTTGCCTTTTTTTTTCTGGTGAAGTTTTATCGTTTACGGATAAAACCCGTTTCCCATCAGGTTTTCACTCCGGTCGAATGGACGTGGCTGATCGCTGTGGTTGCACTTCCTCTAGAAGTGTTTATGGCTTCCCTCGGCGGAAGATATTATGGGCATTACTTCATCACCCTGATACCCGCAGTGATCGTAGCTATCGCTTATCCGGTCTGGAAAGTAGTGTCAGTTTCGAGAGAATCCTTGAAATCTCGAAAGGCATTACTTCTCAATGCAATGTATGCGATATTGGCGATCGGTAGCCTGGTTTGGGGAGCATCCTCATTCGTCCGAGTTTTGCCTTCAACCGAATACCTGAACGATCTTACAGGAATTTTTAGAGGTCAAATCCCGCTTAATGAGCTGGAGCAGTTTATCGTTCAATCCACTAAACCCAACGATGAAGTACTGGTCTGGCATATCCATCTGGGGATTAACTTTATCACGGACCGAAGAGCGCCTTCACGGTTTTTGTATCCTCTCAACCTATTCATCCCCCCCAGCCCACAGAACACAAAACTTGAAGAATATGTCAATGAACTTGAAAACCAGCCTCCGGAGTTGATTGTAGTTCAGAAGGAATCTTCGCTGGGTCTTCCATTTGTAGACAAGCCGGTTGATGAGCTATGTGAATCATCCTGTACGCCTGTTTTTGAACAGGCGCTCAAAATACCCCAAATTCGACAGGAATGGCTCAGGTTTCAACAGTTTTTCGAAACCCATTATGCTCCTGACAAGGAGATTTATGATTGGAATATCTATCGCAAGCTGCCCTGACTCGATAAGTTCACTTCGAGTAGATGCAATCCGATGATGATTAAGGCGTGACTACCTGCGGAATATAAGGGAAGACCCACGTTCTATCCAATACTTGATTGGACAATCAAATTCAAACATGAAATGGGCTTCGTCCTTTATGGGATGAAAATCCTGCCAAAAAGGATTACCTTATGGGGTTTATGCCCCCCCTATCAGACTATATGAGTAATTAGAACACGTAAGCCGATCCCAATCAGGATAATTCCACCCAAAACCTCCATCGACTTACCGAAGCGCATCCCCAGCTGGTTTCCGAGCAGCAGACCCACGAGGGAAAGCACGGCTGACACTCCTCCGATAAGAAACGCAGCCCAAACGACATTTACATCCAGCAGCGCCAGGCTGAGCCCGACCGCCAGGGCATCAATGCTGGTGGCGACGCTCAACATCACCAGGGTCAGCCCACGGGAGGGATCAGGGATGGCAGGTGCTTCCCCTTCCTTTCGCAAGCCACCCCGAATCATGCGCAAACCCACAAAAACCAACAACCCGAACGCCACCCAATGATCCACACTGGCGATATAGGTGACCACGGTCTTGCCTGCCAGCCATCCCAAAAGCGTCATCCCACCCTGGAACAGACCAAAGTGGAAGAACAGCCGGAATGTTGGTCGCAGTCCTACGGCGGTACCGGCAGTACCCACGCCGAGGGAGACGGCGAAGCAATCCATAGCCAGCCCGATCGCGATGAGGAAGATGGTCCAGAAAGGCATAGTATCCCTTACAAGGGGAGGATTATAACATGGGGGTCCTGCAGCCGTCAGCCTTCAGCCATCAACTGCCAGCTATCAGTTAAAATCTTACTGCATCTTAGCAACAATTGGGATTAATTTAAATAGCGAAAAGTTGCTTGTCAAAAATCCCTTCCCACATTATAGTATGCTCATAGTCTCAGATATTTGTATGTTTGATAACCAGAATATCGACCCCCTACTACACACGCATTATTTATGAGGTCTACCCTTGATGAACGATGAAGCCACCACCATCAATCGCAATTCCACTGTCAGCTTGCGTGAAGTGACTGCTGAAACTTTGCGCGACATTTGCCGGTTGGACGTTAGCGAGGAACAGAAGCACTTCGTTGCCCCCAACGCGGTTTCGATCGCACAGGCACATTTTGAGCCCAAAGCCTGGTTCCGCGCCATTTATGCTGACGAATCCCCGGTGGGTTTCCTGATGTTGTATGATGATCCAGAAGAACCACATTACTTTTTGTGGCGCTACATGATCGACGCACGCTGCCAAAAACTGGGCTTTGGCAAACGAGCAATGGACCTGTTACTAGAGCATGTGCGTACCCGCCCGGGTGCACGTGAGCTTACTTTGAGCTGCCATCCTGGTGAGGATGGTCCCGAGCCGTTCTACAGGCGATATGGTTTTACTCTCACTGGTAGAATGCTTGGGGACGAGGCCGAGATGCGCATCGATCTGTGAGGGGGGATTATAGCGGTAGGGGAAGGATCATTATGCCCCTACAAAGATAACATAGAAAAATGAAACAAGACCTGGATGAATCCAAGCTACTTTATACATCCAAGCGACAGGTATGGCGCATGTGGCTCAAACAGCACTACCACTCTGAGAAGGAAGTCTGGTTGGTTTTTTACAAGAAGCATACTGGCAAACCTAGTATCGCCTACAATGAGGCTGTTGAGGAAGCTTTATGCTTCGGATGGATCGACAGCACCGTCAGGAAAATAGACGAGGATAGGTATGCACAAAGG
>JBAPSY010000230.1:0-5877 GCA_049281855.1 Anaerolineales bacterium | reverse complement strand
TTCTTAATGCTTCATCCTTGATATATCCAAGACGTTTAATGTCCCCATCCAGATATCCCTGTCCGGTAGTAGCATATCGAGCGGCAGCCTGGGCGCTGTGTTGCACCGTCATCCAGGCCTGAAACGTGCGACCGAAATCGAATATGCCGAAGATGATCATGAGCAGGGTAGTCAAGACCAGGGCGAATTCTACCAGAGTCTGGCCCCTTATGGCTTTACCACGCTTAATTAACATAAATCACCTTTATCACCTCTCACTGTAGAAGACGGGCGTAGATCCGAGAAGCGATTTCCAAAAAGGCGTTCTGCAGTGTAGGCCCGTCGGGTGCCGACCAGAAATTTCCTATAAATTCAGTTGTAGAATTATCGTGGAAACCATTATCCGTCCAGTCGGCGATTTCGATCATGAGAGCTTTGTATGATCGGTTAGTGATAAATTCATCCCCAAAAGCGATTGTGTAGATCGTCGCCTCGTGCCGTTTCCACGTATCCTTGGCATTGTTGATTGCCCAAGTTCCTGCCTCTGTGCATTGTTCACAGACATAGAGTGTACTGCATGTCCCGCAGGATGGCGGGCAGCCGCTACAGCTGCGGTAGACATTCGCCCGTCCGTCGGTTAATAAAATCATAGACCAGATGGCGTCTATGCGTCCTTCGGAAGCGATGTTATCATGAGCCCACTTGATGCCGTCACCGATGTTTGTTTGCTTTTTGCAACTAGCGGGACTTGTGCCTGGACAATTTGAACCTGGATCGCCCTGATGATTAAATGCATTCAGAGTGCCTATTTTCGCCTTCACCCCGTTTGGCCCGTTAAAATCGGCGGTTAAACCAATGACTTTGACTCCAGACTGGTCATAACTCACCACACCCACTCGGTCATACCGGGGATCTAATTGATCGATAAAGAAATAAGCAGCGGGCTTGATGTCCGTATCCAACGGGTCGCATTTTCTAAATGCATTACAGTATTTGGCAACGCAATCAGCATAATCAGGGTATGGATCCCAATCCCCCGAATTGCATTTAGGGAAACCAGCCGGCCATGTGCTTGGCCATGGGCTTGGTTTTTGTACCAAGTCGTACACCATGGATTGGGACAAGTCCAGGATTAAATAAATATCCATTGGCGCAGCTTCGCCCTCACCCATGGCGCTGACCGTCATCGTATTAAAACCGAGAACCCTTAGAAAGAAATAATTCGCATTCGTTGTACCTTCCACATGGACAATCTTTTTCACATCATTATTTGGGAAGCTGATATCTAAAATGGTAGGGGGTAATTCGTAGCCGTGTAGGCGCATGAACTCGTAAACAGCCTTGGTTGCTGTTGTTTGATTTGGTAATTTATAAGCTCCGGCCAAAGCAGCCGAATCAACCGCTCGCTGTAGATCTTGCTTCGTCTTATAAATCATGGCGGCATCAGTAGCCAGTCCTATAACTCCAATCAAGGCGACCATGCCTAAAGCTACTAATACAAAAGCCTGTCCTCGCTCCCACTTAGGCCTATGATTATTCTTTTTAATATTTACAGATGAGACCATTTGATCCTCCGAACCTATCTTTTCTAGCATAATTTTTAAAAATTCTAATAAGAATGCCTTTGCAAGTATTTTCAAACAAACCTGAGGATTACGCGACACCGGCAATTCCTCCTTAGCGCGCTACATACTGGATCGTATAAGCTACTAAAGGAAAGGGGTTTGGGAATATACCCGCTAAATTCGGCCAGGGAAATAAAAGTGTGTAATCATAAACAATCTCGACGACTATCAATCGACCGGCTGGGTCGCCACCCCTCAAGCGGCTATTAAGGAGAGTTTCAGTGAGAACCGTGGAACGTCCACCTCCTTTTCTCTTATCGGTAGCGTAAGTCGAATGATCTATAACACCCCCACTTATTTTGGCGCGGGTGGTGATTATGTTGTTTAAAGCGCTGGTGTTATATCCCTTATTCGTGAGATCCTGTTCGACCAGAGTATAGATTTTGGTATTGTCATATCGTGATAAACCCTGTGAGCCAAGGTGTGCGCCTTGGTAAGAGGTGTCCAGCAGGGCAAGATAAGTACGGCCGATATTCACCACTTCTACCATTCCTAACAGAAGCATAATCAATACCGGCATCATGAGAGCCACTTCTACTAAACTCTGTCCTCGTCTGCTGTCCGTGCCCGATTTAACTCGCATGTTTCCTGCCTTTAGGTAGTACTTGATTTAAAGTACCCTGATTGCGGAGCCGTATGCAACCCAAATCATATGGCATAATAATAACTTACTAAAGAGTTAACGCTCATCATACTTTGATATTACACTAAAAATGAGAATTTCGACGTTTCACTTTTGTAAGGTATGATCTTCCAACATATCTATAGGGTGATAGTCTGTGAACCAACCTTGATCGAATACTCGTGCATAATTGTACGCAATTTGCAATTTTGGGTTCACCCTTGCCTACCTTTCCTAATCTCATCTTTCTTCTCACCCAAGATCAGCTTCCCTCGTGGCAAGAACTGACATATTCCTGTTAAGATTACGGGGGTGGGGTTCTCGTAGGAGTTGGCGTGCGCGTGGGACGTCTCGTCCGCGTGGGAGTAGGCGGGATGGTCGTGGATGTTTGCGTGGTTACGGCGGTATACGTGGGTAGAGTTGTTATTGTTGGCGTTGGTGTGGGTACGGTTGCTGTGACTGTGGGTGGCAATGTCGGGATAGCCGTGACAACCGGGGTGTCCGTTGGCACGGGAGTAGGAGTCGGGAATATGGTGGGTGGTAATACACCCGGAGGCGTGCCATACCCTGGGTGTCGGTACTGTTCATTGATCATTTCAGAGTGTGCTCTCAGGGTGATGTATGGGGCAATCATGTTCACGAGCGGTGTGATCAATGGATGGTTAAAGACCACATCTACCGCAACCCGCGCATTTGGACCGCCGGGATACTCAGTTCCTTGTACTGGCGGATCGGAAGCATAGACATACACATGGAAATATCCCGGGGATGAAGGTCCGGCGCTGTTGTCGATGTTCAGGCTTACAGCTTTGCTCCGGGCTTCAGCCTTGATTGCGCCAAGACGACCAGAGTCCCATCTATCTATGCTGGGATCGACGAATCGCTCACCGGTAGTTGCAAATCGAGCAGCCGCCTGGGCGCAGTTTTGCACCGTCATCCACACCTGAAAGATGCGCCCGAACTCGAACACACCGAAGATGATCAGGAGTAGGGTCGGTATGATCAGGGCGAATTCAACCAGAGTCTGGCCCCTCATGGCTTTACCACTCTTTATCAACATAAATCACCTTCATAACTTCTCAGTGTAAAAGACGGACATAGATCCGAATTCTCATGTTTCGTGCGTGGCCTGTTTAATTGGCATGTCCCCTGCCTTTAAGCAATACTCGATTTAAAATATGTTGAGTGTTTTACGAAGTGCAACCCAAGTAATAATTGCGTAATAATAGTAGCGGAATAATGGGTTAACGATTACCTTAAATAATTGTAATACAATCATGGGAATTTCTAACAAATACTTTTGTAAGGTATGATTTTACAAGAGACCTATCTAGTGATAGTCTGTGAACCAACATTGTTCGCTAACTCCCTCTAAATGGTAAGCATTGCGGTTTTTGAACCCACCCGGAGCATAGCATGCATACCTCATGAATTTAACCCTGTCAATGTTTTTTTTTCCACTGTGAACCTAACACCCCCCCAATGATGATCAATACCAGAACGCTTGCACCAATCACCAGGCCAGCATTACTCCCCACGGGTGGGAGCACCCGCGATTCAGCGGTCGCTGTTAACGCGATGGACGGGGAATCCGTTGGAATTGGTGTTTGCGCTGCAAGCTGATCCCTCGCAGATTGTCTGTCCCTTTGATATAACTCTCTGGAGTTTGCGCTTGCATTTTGTGAGGTGCCTCCCGAAATAACCAACCCCACCAAGATGATTAACAACCAAAATAATAGATGATTTTTCATGGAGCCACTTCCTTTTCTTTAGAAAAGAAATGTGTGCTTTCAAGTTTATCACAGGAACGCCTTGTTTTAACCAATAAACCCGTCCACATCATAGAACGGGTTATCTCATCCTGGCGGAGAGGGAGGGATTTGAACCCTCGTTCCCTTGCGGGAAACACGCTCTCCAGGCGTGCGCGCTAGGCCAGACTACGCGACCTCTCCGTGAAAAAATCGCTGCAGATGTCTCTCCACAGCGAAGCGCATTATACCATAAAGGCAACTTCAGCCTTAACCCTTATGAGTAGCCGATATTTCTATAGTTTAACCACCTGAAGAGCTCAGCTCATAGATAAATAGTGACATATCCCAGCTCCGCTGGAACCCTGTTTTTTCCAGGCAGGATAATACCTCAGCTTGGTTGGGCGCCACCCATCCGGCTGATTTATATCCTAATTCACCCATCAGGCGGCGATAATCTACCAAAAGCTCCTGTAGATCGCTTAGCTGGCAAGCCATCAGCCCAATGCCTGGTTGATGCTCATTATCTTCCTCATCTTCCCAAATGGAAATGAAGCCTAACCCGTCCCGCCACCACCAGGCGTGCCCTTCACGGATCGCCTTCTGGATGTGCTTCAGCTGCGGATCCGCATATACCCAGCCCAAATTGATCAAACCCCTCGATAAAGCATGCGTCGGGCTATCCGATACGAACTTCATCGCTCGCGGAGCTTCTTCCATGGTCAACCCGGAAAAATTATTCGCCTTCTCTGGCAAACAAGGTGCTCGGAACGGAATGAATTCTTCTATCCGTTTGAAGCCGGTTTGCGCACACATCTGGTGCACTTTGACGTTGTACGAACCTGTAACCAGGCGGATGATCCCGCTCCCCATTCGTCGCCAGGTCTCTACAACGTATTCGTGGATGTGTGAGGCAATCCCCTTGCCTTGGTAGTCGGGGTGGACTCTTAGCCCTTCCAGGTACCATTCCTGCTCTTGGAATTTAGTAAGCTTAAACACCCCCACCACCCGACCATACAATTCAGCCACACCCAGCAATCCGTCTGGGTCTGCCAGCCATTCTTCCCATACTTGAGGGATGTAATCACCACCATCCCAGATATGCGAACATAATTCCATTACATCTTCGGTATCTTTTGGTAGTGCTGGTCTACAGACTACAATATCTCGGTCATTTAAGCTTATCATGTTCATCCATTTGATAATATCTAATCAGGAAATAATCCCTGAACGGCAGCTGGTGCGTAGCGTCTCACCATATCATCCGATATGCCGTTCTCCCGACATATCTCGGCATACAAGTCGGCACTGGGTCGTTTATGTCGCGCTTGCGTTCCAGTATCGAGTTCCCACAGACCAAAGCGTTGCGTCCAGCCACGTTCCCATTCAAAGTTATCCACCAGCGTCCAATGAAAATATCCTTTTATCGGCCAGTTGAAGTTGACCGCACGCCACATCTGATGAATGTGCTCCACCATATAACGTGGGCGGATGCGGTCCTCCGAATCGTCAAATCCATTCTCTGTGACGATAATGGGAATATTGTATTTCAATCCCCATTTGAGCGCCTCATACATACCCAATGGCTCATTGGCAAGGAAACCCGTCGTACTTAGATCAGCTCCTGAACGGAAGAAACGTCGACCAAATAACTCGCTCCGTTTAAACAGGTTGAAGCTGACATAATCCCGAGTATAGTAATCAATCCCTAGAAAATCCTGGGTGCCTTTTGCTTCAGGAACGCGCTTGCGCCTGGAAAGGAAACGCACAATTCCATCCTTTGCCGCAGATGGAAAAGTGTCATTTATACTTGCTAGGAGGTGTGTTACCAATCTATCCAAAGGGAACCAGGTTTTAGCAGGCTGCAAGCTCCGATAATAATTCGCCATTCCAACCCATGCCT
>JBAPSY010000229.1:0-4270 GCA_049281855.1 Anaerolineales bacterium | reverse complement strand
TGGTGCAACGAATGTATATTTGGATACGTTCAGTTTTCAAGCGCCAGACTTCTATAAGAAACATGGCTATCAAATCTTTGGCGAGCTACAAAATTTTCCTCCTGGGCATCAACGTTACTATCTCACAAAACAACTGTAGGAAATTTTTGAAGTTTATATAATAAATAAACAATAACAAAAACCAGGCTAATAAATCCATGGATGGATGGCTTGCATACAAAGAGGTCAACCATGAAGACTCGTCTTATTGTAATCATCGCCGCGATCATTCTCCTGACAGGTTGTTCGCAACCCACACAGGCGGGGAACCCAGATTGGGTCGATCAGATGATCAAAAAGTTCGAAAGTGAGCCGGTTGGTCGACAAAGCTGCGTGCAAACAAGTGCACGCCCGGCAGGCATAAAGCCACGATAACTGCCTACAACCAGGCTCTCTTTGGCAGTATCAGGCCAAGCAGGAAGGTCACCGCCAAGTTCACCCTCACTGCCGCTTGTGGCTCGTTATTGTTGAAGTCAACCCAGCCAGCGAATATGCCACCAGATAATGCCAGGATTATACAGACCTAACCTAGGTATCTTTGCATTTGGCCTCTACGAATACAGCAAAGATCATTACAGCAATAAACTGGCAACTAGCAATATCATACCGAATCATAAAAATGGTCGAGTATTTTTTGGAGTTGTATTGGATGATTCTTTCATTATTTTATGCTATAATACACAAAATATTCAAACTATTTTTACCTGTTATATCCTAATGCCTACATTACCTGAGGGTATTAGGCTGCTGAGGTTTATAAGCTGTTGAGCCTTTAAACCGCAGCTAAACACTTAGTTGGGCGGTCTAATCCGCGGCCGCTCTTGTTTGAAGCGAAAAGGAGTTAATTATGGCGAAAGACTTTACTGTTATGTTGGAGGATCGTCCGGGCACCCTTGCCGACATGGGTGAAGCTTTGGGCAAGGCCGGGATTAACATTGAAGGCGTATGTGGTTTCCCCAGCCAAGGCAAAGGCGTCATCCACTTTCTGGTTGATGATGCCGTTGCCGCACGGCGTACCCTTGAAGCCGCGAAGATCCACGTGCAGGAAGAACGCGATGTGCTCGTGCTCAATATAGCCGACCGACCAGGTGAGTTTGGTCGAATCTGCCGTAAAATCGCCAAGGCAGGAGTCAATATTAACCTGTCGTATCTGGCATCGAATACGCGCCTCGTACTTGGTGTGGATAATCTGGACAAGGCACGCTCGGTGGCACAGGCCAAATAGCGACTGCTCGCAAGTTCTTTGGCACGGCCATCCGCGTTTGGCCGAAAGATTGTCTCTATGCCGTATGATGTTTAGGCGTTGAGCGTCATCGGTCTTTAAGTATTTATGGCTCTGCACAGTCATCGTTGCATCGTTCCTTAGTCACTGGACCTCACAACCCTTTGTAGTAGTGGACGCGGTTATTTCCGCGAGGGGATAAGCTGATTGCGCGTACCCAACAGCCTGCAGATGTTGACCCTGTGGGCGGACGTTCGGAACGGATTTCTTTTTTATTTGGGGTAAATTGCCTGTGGGACAAGGGTTGGCAAGCGAATAATTATATCAACAAGATTGTTTACATCAATTTCGGTTTGTCTTGTCTCCCGGAACAAATCAAGGCATATTGGCGTTTTGGTACCATATTCGGAAGTTACTTATAACGCCTAGTCTGTCCACGGGCAAAGAAGTAGGTCAAACATGAAGGCTCGTCTCGTAGCAATCATCGCTGTAATTATGCTCCTGGTAGCCTGTTCACAAACTACACAGACGGGGAATCCCCCTTGGGTCGATCAACTGATCAAGAAATTCGAAAGTGAGCCTGTTGGCAATCCTCCACTGTCCATCTGGCGCTACGAATACAACGGCCTGGTCGTGTATTTCGTTCCTGCCCACTGTTGTGATATACCTAGCACTTTATACGATACCGATGGAAATGTCCTTTGTTCACCCGACGGCGGGATCAAAGGTGCAGGAGATGGACATTGTACCGATTTCTTTACCCAACGCACTAATGAGCAGCTCGTCTGGCAGGACCCACGTTGACCTAGTGTGTGGGTTCCAGCTGATTAACCCTATTGTGCAAGTTGATATACTCCTGCTTTGCCACTAAATCTCCTAACCGCCTCATCACCCGGTCAGTCTCATAGGTCCACCAGGCTGCATTCAGGTGTCTTTTCGATTTTAGCTTGGGATAAATTGGACGAAAGATATGGCATGTGTATCCTCATTTTAACAAGATCATATAAAACTATTCCAGAATATTTCGATCAACCAGGATAATTCAGTTAAAATCATGGTTCTGGTTTATATGCGGAAGTTTTCCATATATATAATGCTCGGTGGCCTTCCTCTCCCTCCCAGCGTCGGGTTGTCCTTCGAATGGTACAATACCATATACGATTGAAGTCGTTTGGGGTAGGACCTGCTGTCCATGAACCGAATCATCAGAACTCTCCTGATCGTTTGTGGCACTTTGTGTGTCGGCTTGGCCGTTGTTGGGATCTTTGTGCCTATCCTGCCGACGACGCCTTTTCTCCTGCTGGCGGCGGTATGCTACGCGAGGAGCTCACAAAGGTTCCTCGCCTGGTTGCTCACCAATCGCTGGTTTGGATCCTACATCAAGAACTATCGTGAAGGCCGAGGCATCCCGCGTCGCGAGAAGGTCCTTACCATTGCAATGCTGTGGCTCACGATCGGGTTTTCTGCACTTTACGCTGTATCGCTATGGTGGGTGAGAGTCGTGCTAGTCCTTATCGCTGTTGGCGTCACTATTCATCTCCTTCGGATCAAGACGTTCAGGCCAGACCCTGAAGACCCGCTTGTCGACCGATCGCTGCCGGCAGATCAGACCGAACACGGGGGTAATTGACACCCGGACCTGCCGGTAACCCAGCATGCGTGACTGCGTTTCCAGGATCGGTGAAGGTACGCCTGGGTCGCCGAACAACTCGTTGTAGCTAACCCGGCTGGTGTGCGGAAAGTTGGGGCGTGACCTGCCTGCCAGAATACGCGAGAATGAGTGAGCCGTTGCTTAGGCCGCTGGGCAGCTGAGCTCGAGGCCGTTATATGGGAGAAAAATAAGATGATGGTAACCATGCTAACCAAGGAAGCCTTCGAAGCTTCGCGACGGTTCATTGAGACGACGGCTCGCACTCTTGAAATTACCAGATTCCACTACGCGTTCAATGGGGCATCAGCTGAATTCGTGTTTGAGGCGCTCAAAAGATACCAGAATGCTGACGGAGGATTCGGTCATGCTCTTGAACCCGACCTACGGACTAATGAAAGCTCTGCCATTTGTACGTCGATCGCATTCCAGGTTCTCCGCTCCATCCAAGCAGCCCCTGACAAAACCCTGGTTTCGGCTGGTATTGCCTATCTCCTGAAGACCCTAGACATAGAGAAAGGACATTGGCGGATCATTCCCAGTTCAGCTGAACAAAGCCCACATGCACCGTGGTGGAATCAGGCAGGCCGTGATAATGTATTCGATAATTTTTCCCTCAATCCCACCGCAGAGATGCTCGGCTATTTATATGATTATCAGGGACAAGTTCCCAGCGACGTCCTTTCACTAGTGACTGATCGGGTTATCAGCCACCTATCTGGTCTGGAGACGATCGAAATGCATGAACTTCTCTGTTGTCTTCGTCTGCTGCTAACTAGGACTTTGCCGAAGGAGATTTATAACCTGATACACCAGAAACTGGCTTGTCTAATCAACGGAATAGTCGCCTTTGAACCGGCACAATGGAAGGAATACAGTCTTCGTCCGGTGCAGGTTGTGGATGATCCTAAATCTCCGTTTTTAGCGGGGCACGAGGAGTCTGTGGATGCAAATCTCGTTTACGAGATTTCTTCACAAACTGAAGATGGTTCATGGACGCCAACGTGGACATGGGGCGATGCATTTCCAAACGATTGGATGTTGGCATGTCGTGAATGGACTGGCATCATCACGCTGGAGAAGTTGTTGCTTCTCAAGAGATTCAAACGCATCGAAGGAATTGCATAAAAAGTTCTTGCAATGGACGCCGGGGAACGACGCTGCTTATGTGCAGCGTTATGCCTTTTCCTTGTGTCTCGCCCTCACTCACCCGCGAGTTTTAATAAGGGGCTTGTTCAATTAAATGATTCGAACTTTCTTTACGCATCAGGGCGGTTCTCCTGTAAATCCTCCTGCTTTCCTACTAATTCCCCTAACCGCCTCATCGCCCGGTCAGTCTCATACGACCACCAGGCTGCATT
>JBAPSY010000228.1:0-8666 GCA_049281855.1 Anaerolineales bacterium | reverse complement strand
ATAGCCGTCATCACCCACATGTTTATAAATCCTATCTGGAAAATTCGAACGATCTCAATTGTCTATTGGGTAAACCTCGTAGATGCGCAGGGGAGGAATTGTTGTGGACCCATAATTCTGGACACTTTTTTGGCTTTGCTTAGGGGGGTATCACCTCTGAGTGAGACGAGCGCCAGGCAACCTCGAACTCAACTGGGGTCAGATATCCCAACGATGAATGGATGCGCTTGGTCATGTACACATCCTCAACGAAATGACCGATCTGGTTTTGAGCATCAGCAAAGTCTTGATAGTCCGAAAGGTCCACCTCCTCTTCTTTGATAGTTCGCATGAGGCGTTCGGCGTATCCGTTTTCTTCGGCCTTGCCGATTGTCGCCATGCTGATTTTGATGTCTTGCTCTTTCAACAACTTAATATAAGCTGCAGCTGCATAATGGATCCCCTGATCGCTGTGATGAATCTCGGGGATGCGGTCATACAAGCCCATACGTAAGGCTACCAGGGTCAGCTCTTGGTCAAGCGATTTTGACAGATTCCAACCTCGAATAGCCCGGGTGAAAACGTCCATCACGATGGCCAAGTACACAAATCCTACTCCTAAACGGATATATGTGATATCCGAAACCCACACCTGTTCTGGAGAAGTGATTTCTTGACCTTTTACCAGGTTCGGGTAGCGAGGATAGGGGTGATCACTGTTGGTGGTGCGGCACTTTCTGCGTTTCATCGGCTGTAACAAGCCTAATTTACGCATTAGGTGCTGGGTATGCTTGCGATTTAATCTATACCGGTAGGGCGAACGGCGCAACTGGTGGGTGATCCGTCTCGTTCCATAGGTTGGATACTGTCCCGCAACGGTTTTAAGATCACATTCTAGGCAGTTTTCGTTTGCCTTCCGACCCTTGTAATAGTAACTGCTGCGGGGAAGGTTCACCAATTGGCAGGCCATCCCTACCGGGTACTTATGCCACTCCACCAAACCTTGCACTATCACTCGCCGTCCTTGGGCGTGGAGCCCGAATACCTCAATACTTTTTTTGCCATGTCCAACTGCATGGTGAGCCGTCCAACCATCCGTTCCAATTCAGCAATGCGTTCTTGCTCACGGCTGCCATTTTGAGGTTGCTCAAAAAGCTGGACTGCTCGTTCGAGAAAGTCCTGCTTCCAGCGAGAAAGGACAGTGTCTTTGATACCATAATCTCGACTCGCTTGCATAACGCCTTTTTCACCAGAAATCATATCGAGAACTACACGAACCTTGAATTCGGGACTGAAGGTGCGCCGTTTTGCCATAAGGACCTCTTTCCTGGATTTTACTACCCCTATTGTCTATGTCCAGTTTTTGGGGTCCATTACAAATCCCAAATGGTACAATTCAAATCCCTCCCCTGCGCTGCTACCAAGTGTTATTCCTCAGCTGGTGAGTAATTACATATGGTCGTATTATTATCTTTTCTCCTCGTACTTTTCCAACCATATATCTTATAGAATCGGGTTCGTTCCGTTTCGTTATTTATTGAATGAATATCTTCGTCATCAACACAAACATGCTTCATAAAGGCGATCCGCTGGAGTGTGTCAACAAAATAATAATTGAATGCAATTGAATTTTACGAATTCAATTAATAGCAGCTAAGATAAGAGCGAGATCGGCGATCCTGGCGACAAAAACAATACCCATGACCTATTGCCCTTGATATCTAAGATGATTTGGAATATAGTAATTTCTGAGGTTGGAAAATTTTGCTAAAAATCACCAAGAGTATTGTCTGGCTTATTAGCCTGGGATTCATCATCTTACTAACAGGGTGTAAGGGCAGGGATGCTGCACCTGCTTCAGAAGGAGGATTGGATATGACCATCCAAATCACAAGTACTGCATTTACCGAAGGCGGGAAGATCCCCCGTATCTACACCTGTGATGATCAAAACGTCTCCCCACCTTTAGATTGGACGGGGGTTCCGACCACCACAGTGAGCCTGGCGATCATCATGGATGATCCCGATGCTCCCTCGGGCACTTGGGTTCATTGGGTGCTCTTCAACCTCCCACCCGATAGAACCAGCCTGGAGCAGGGCAAGACGGACCTTGGCACGGATGGGAAGAACGATTTTAATCGCACAGGCTATGGTGGTCCATGCCCGCCTCGCGGTTCCACTCACCGCTATTATATTAAGCTTTATGCGCTGGACACGATGCTAGATTTAAAGTCCGGTGCCAGCAAGGCACAGGTTGAAAGCTCCATGCGTGGGCATATTCTTGCCGAATGTCAATTGATGGGGAAGTACGGCAGGTAAAATAAAGAGGCTTGCACACGAATGCAACCCTCTTCGATCAAAATCGGATCTGGTTATTCTGCTCTGGTTAAGAACCTGGAGATTTTACCAGCCCCGGTGCCAGTAAGGATGCCCCTCCATCCACTGTGATGACCTGCCCACGGATCATACTTGCCGCCGGTGAACACAGAAAAGCCACCACCTCTGCGATGTCCTTTGGGTTCACCAGCCTGCCTGCTGGGGTGATATCGATGGCTTTTTCAGCCAGGTGCACATCTGTTCGTACCATCTCGAAGTGTTGTAACGCATCAGTGATGACCATGCCTGGTGCGACCGCATTAACAACAATATTTTTGGACGCCAGCTCAACCGCCAGATATCGGGTGATGGCTTCGATGGCAGCTTTGCTGGCACCCACCACCACATAATCCGGCAACACTCGCCCGGCGCCCGGGCTGGAGATGGTCACAATGGCACCACCCCCGCCTCTTTCCATCAGGGGCGTGGCGCGTTGGGCGGCAAAAAGTAAGGAACGGGCATTGATGTTCATTGTCCAATCCCAACCTTTGGCTCTTTGCTGCATTACCGGTCGGTTATAACCCGAGGCAGCATTATGGATGAAATAGTCCAACCCGTGAAATTCCTGCTCGATTGCGTCGAATAAGCGGTCAATATCCTTAAGCTCCCCCATATTGGCCTTAACCACCATGGCTTTACGCCCAATTTGGCGGATGCTCTCTGCCGTTTCCTCAGCCGGCTTCCGGTTGCGGAAATAATTGACCACCACATCCGCCCCCAGGCTGGCAAAATGCAGCGCGATCGTCGCCCCAATTCCACGCCCCGACCCGCTGACGAGTACGACTTTATTCTTGAACATGACCGTTGGAAGGATGCAAATTCCGGTAACGTGAACGGATATCAAAGACCCTCATGGCTGCCTCAACTTTTATCCCCGTATCCATTTTGCTCTGACCAATCCGCCTGTCCTCAAAGTAAATCGGGATTTCCTTGATGCGGTATCCCAACCGCTCTGCAAGGTAGCACATTTCCACCTGAAATATATAGCCGTTTGAACGAATACGGTCAAGACCAATATTCTGAAGGGCTTTTGCTGTCCAGCATTTGAATCCTGCCGTAGCATCTTTCGTCTTTGTCCCCAGGATCACCCGCACCCACACCGAATTAGCCCACCAGCTTAGCAAACGCCGGTACCAGCTCCAGCGCTCATCCAATCGACCACCTTTCACGTAGCGCGAGCCAACAACGACATCATAATCTGGGATCAGGGCGAGAAATTGCGGAATATAGCTGGGTGAATGGGAGAAATCAGCATCCATATGGATGATATATTGAGCGCCGTTCTCGATTGCCCAATTGAAACCTTGGACGTAGGCTGAGCCCATTCCCAGCTTCCCGGCCCGATGCATGATGTGAAATCGTTGTGGATATTGGATAGCTAATTGGTCGGCTATCTTTCCTGTGCCATCGGGAGAGGCATCATCAACAACCAGAATTTCCAGCCCCTCGATATCTAGGTTGAATAAAGCAGACGTGATATTTGCCAGGTTTTCAGCTTCGTTATAGGTCGGGATGACAACCAGTGATTTAGGCATAAGTATATTTTACAACTTTTTTGCCTCCTGCCAGAAACTTTCCATCTCATCCAGAGAAAGGTCGTTGATCGTTTTCCCCTGCGAGCGCGCTGATTGCTCAATGTGTGCAAATCGCTCCCGGAAACGGGAATTGGTTTCACGCAGGGCAGATTCTGCATCAATTTCGTAATGGCGTGCCAGGTTTACTACCGCAAAGAGCAAATCTCCCAGCTCATCCGATCGTGAAGCCAAATCTTCTGCATTAATTAGCTCATGGCACTCCTCGTTGATTTTATCCACCACCCCACGCGTATCCGGCCAGTCGAAACCTACACGGGCTGCCCTGCGCTGGATTTCTTCTGCCTGTGAAAGGGCGGGCAGAGCCGGTGCAACGCCATCCAGCAGGCCTTTTTCAGGACCGCCATTTTCCTTGTGCATCTCATTGCGTTCAGCGGATTTTAGTTTCTCCCAATTCTGGAGCACGTTTTCAACCCCACTCACCTTCCAGTCTCCAAAGACATGTGGGTGGCGGCGAATGATCTTGTCATAGATGCTTTTAAACACCTGGGCGATGTTGAATTCGCCGTATTCATTCGCAATCTGTGCATGCAGGGTAATCTGAAGCAATAAGTCACCAAACTCCTCACGCATTTGTGTGGGATCATCCGCATCCAACGCAGACAGGGCTTCGTAAGTTTCTTCCAGCAGGTTGGTGCGCAGTGTCTGGTGAGTTTGTTCCCGGTCCCATGGGCACCCATCAGGAGCACGCAAAGCCGCAATGATCTCCTGGAATGCTTCGAAGGAGGTACCTTTCTCCAAAGGCGGCAGGTATAAAGTGGTCAAAAGTCCTATCGATTGGCTCTGGTCGATGGCATGCAGGGGGATATCCTCTACAAGCTCTTCCGCGGTGCCAGCTGCATGCACCATTCTGACGGGATGCTCATCAGGATAGGTTTCCATGAGAGTAAGCTTGACCTCATTCGCAATTGCTTTGGAATGGATTTGGACGATGATAACGGGCGCATCGGGTGGGAAGGGAGGCACATGCGATGTTGCTAACTCTAACGCATCCAGGATCGCCAGGTGCGGTAAAGGATCGATGCCTAAAGCCGTAAAAGTTGGTTCAATGAAGCTCAATCCTTCAATAATTTGGACAGGGATCCCTTCCAGACGGGCGCGTCGGGTGATTTCAGTGCATGTGGCTTCAGCCACGTTGGGGTGACCCGGGACGGCATAAACAACTCCCTGCGGGCGCTTGCCAAGCTCCAGTATCTGCTCAACTATATGCGCATAGACATCATCATAAGATGGATACTGCTCATAAAGATCATCAAACGAATGGATTTGCAGCGAAGCTGGGAAGCCAGCCACAATAGGGTGCTGGCGAGTGCGCAGGTAGATTTCAGGGATGCTTTCCAGTATCTGCCATGCCTGGCGGGTGAGCAGTGACGCCTCACCCGGTCCGAGACCTAGTAGGGTGATCATGGGTGCCATAGGACCTCTTCATTACATTGACAGACCTTTTTCTCAGGGTCAAATTAAAAAGTAATGCGTAAAACGCGATCCGGACCACGTTTTTACGCATTACGGTTGGTTACAATGATTTAACGCTTGGTGTAGGTCGGAGCCTTACGGGCGCGCTTTAGACCGGGCTTCTTGCGTTCCTTAACACGGGCATCCCGGGTCAAAAAGCCTCCCTTGCGTAAAATGGGGCGGGCGTCCGGTTTCATGATAAGGAGAGCACGTGCTACTCCCATCATGACGGCATCCGTCTGACCAGTAGTCCCACCACCATTGACAGTCGCAGTGATATCCAGGGTGTTACGAGCTTCTCCGACAGCTTGCAGGGGGGCAATGATGGTCTCCACATCGCCTTTCCGACCAAAATATTCTTCCAATGTCTTTTGGTTGACGATGAATGCTCCCGAGCCACTGGCTATCCGTACACGAGCAGTGCTCTCCTTGCGACGACCAATTCCTTCATAGTATTGAATTGTCATAATCACTCCTTAATCTCTGCCTACACCCTAATCCACCAACTTGGGGTTTTGCGCTGCATGAAGATGTTCGGGACCAGCATAAACTTTCATTTTTTTGATCAGCGATCGTCCATACTTGTTGTGCGGCAGCATACCCCAAACGGCGCTGCGGATGACACGCTCGGGGTGTTTAGCAAGCTGCTGGCGCAGACTGATGGACTTAATGCCGCTTGGGTATCCGGTGTGATGGTAATAAATTTTATCTTCCATCTTATTACCAGTTGCTTGGATTTTTTCTGCATTAATCACGATGACAAAATCACCTGTCTCAACGCCTGGGGTGAAATTGGGTTTATTTTTACCAAGCAGTATGCTGGCAATCTGGGTGGCAAGACGCCCGATGTACTTATCCTTGGCGTCGACCAGGACCCACTCGTTGCTTATTTCGTTCTTTTTTGGGATGTATGTCTTTTGCACGTCATCCTTCTCCAAATTTTAGACAGATTGTTTTCACCGTGATCAGTTTAAACTTCTGTCAACAGATTTTTTGTTTTATCCCTTATCCTCATCCAAATGAAGGGTTTCAGGTGGGTAATGTACTTCAGCAAGGACCAACCCCTGGGGAGGCGCTAGTCCGTGAGCCAAACGGTTTGAAAGACCTTTCCATTGATCACCACCGATTTTGATGTCAGAGCCGGTCTTCAGAGCTTGCTGCAGCTCATAAACTGTCAGCTTTCCTTGAGCAATCATAACCTGCATAAAGACCACTCGGCGTACCATGTGATAAAGGAAGGCTTGGGCAGTAATCTCGAATGCGAGATAAGGTGCTTCCTGCTTCCAGTCTGCTTGCAGTACACATCGAACAGTGTTGCCTCCGGTTTGGGGCGGGGAGCCGAAGGTGCTAAAATCGAAGGTGCCGATCAACGGACTAGCTGCTTCCTTCAGTGGTTTGATGTCCACTGCAGGCCAAACACGCCAGGCATAAGGCTCTAGTAATGGCTCACGCACAGGCTGGCAGTAGATGTGATAAATGTACCTTCGCCAGCTCGCATCGTAACGTGGATGGAAAGATGGACAAACCAGCCTCACTTCCCTAACAGCCACATCTGAGGGCAAGAGCGAGTTCAGCGCAGTTAGAAGTTCCTGCGATCCATGCTTCCATTCCAGCTCAAACGTAATCACCTGACCTGTGGCATGCACACCAGTATCTGTGCGGCCGGCTGCCAGGATTGATTTTCCTTGCCAGTTGAGCTTGCGCAGGGAATCTTCAACCACACCCTGCACGCTTCGAGCTTTTGCCTGCCGTTGAAAGCCCTTGAAATGAGAGCCGTCGTAGGCGAGGATAATTTGGTAATGTTCCATAGATGACTGACGAATTTTTGTCATGAGGCGAGTTTATCACCTACCTCACCTGCCATCTGTTATTCTTCAATCAACTCAATCAGCACCATTTCTGCATTGTCTCCCAGGCGGGGACCCAGTTTGTGAATGCGGGTATAGCCGCCAAGGCGTTCAGCATAACGAGGTGCAATGTCATCGAATAGTTTGATAACCGCTTTAGGATTACTTAAGCGGGCTGCCGCTAGTCGACGGGCATGTACCATCTTGGCATCACCTTCCTTGATACCACGCTTTGCCAGAGTGATCAAACGTTCGGTCTGGCCGCGCATTGCCAGGGCTTTTGCCTGGGTGGTTTCAATCCGTTCGTGTTCGATCAATTGCGCAATCAGGGTTCGGCGCAAAGCAGCGCGTACATCCTTTTTGCGGCCAAGTTTTTTTCCTGCTACTTGATGTCGCATATCCAATTACTCCGCTTCGTCTTCTTTTTGATCTCGGAGATAGCCCTTCTCACGCATCTTCTGGCGCAATTCGTCCAGGCTTTTCTCACCAAAGTTCCGGATTGACATGACTGCTTCTTCACCTTTATCGAGTAGTTCCAACACTTCTCCAACGGTGGTGATACCGGTGCGTTTGAGCGAGTTGAATACTCGGACCGAAAGGTCAAGATTTTCGATCGGTGTTTCAATCATTTCGCTGGTGAGATGATCTTCTTCACTAGCCTCTTCGGTGAGTGAAGCCAGGGTTTCCTCGCTGATCCCTGCTAGATGGCGCAGGTGATCGATCAGGATTTTAGCTGAGGTGCTCAATGCATGTTCCGGAGTGGTCGTGCCATCTGTCCAGATCTCCAGGATGAGTTTATCGTAATTTGTGCTTTGCCCAACACGGGAAGAGCTAACCTCCCAATTCACCCGCCGGACGGGGCTGTAGATAGCATCTACCGGCAGCTCACCGATCGGAAGGCGACCCGTACGATCGTCAGCAGGGGAATATCCCCTCCCGCGTTCCACGGTCAAATCTATCTCCAGATTGGCTTTAGGATCATCCACCGTAAACAGGTAAAGTTCAGGGTTGACAATCTCCACATCCGGATTTGCTGATATATCAGCAGCGGTCACCGTACCATCTCCCTGAACTGCAAGGTGGAGATGAGCGGTATCAACATCCAATAAACGCATGCGCATTTGCTTTATTTGCAACATCACCCTGATTACGTCCTCACGGACGCCAGGGATCTCACTAAATTCGTGTTGCACATCAGCGATTCGAATGGATGTCACTGCCACTCCGTCCAATGAGGAAAGCAAGACACGCCGCAGGGCATTGCCGAGCGTTATGCCATAGCCATGTTCCAATGGACTGATGACGAACTTGCCGTAGTTACGAGCTTCAGCTTCACGCTCGATCTTCGGCGTTACCATGTTACTTAGTCCTAACACAGTTCACCTCTTCCCCCGCGCCTGGGATTATCTCGAGTAAT
>JBAPSY010000227.1:0-9592 GCA_049281855.1 Anaerolineales bacterium | reverse complement strand
GAGGCATTCTCTCGCATGGGAGTGACCACCACCTGTACCTGCACCCCTTACCTCACCGGTAACCTGCCTCTTTATGCTGAGCACCTGGCATGGTCTGAAAGCTCGGCGGTTTGTTATGCCAATTCTGTCATTGGTGCACGGACCAATCGTGAGGGAGGTCCATCCGCTCTGGCGGCTGCCCTTACCGGGCGCACACCTGAGTATGGCTTGCATCTAGCAGAAAACCGCCTCCCGGCATTTACATTCCAAGTCGATGCCGGTCTGGCAGAGACTAGCGATTTCGGGGCTTTGGGAAAGGTGATCGGTGAAAAGATAGAAGCATCGAAAGCCATACCATATATCCTGGGTGTACAATCAGCCTCCCTGGAGAATCTGAAATCCTTTTGCGCCAGTCTGGCCACCTATGGTGGGGCAGCACTCTTCCACATGCCGGGCATCACCCCTGAAGCAGCTCAATTTTGTCCACCCGACAACCAGATCAGCATTACCCAGGCTGATCTGGAGGCCGCCAGTCATTCCCTCAATGATGCAGCCGAAGGAGAGGTGGATTTCGTCAGCTTGGGCTGCCCGCACCTGAGCCTCCACGAGATCGCACGGATTGCAAACCTTTTGGAAGGCAGGCAGGTAAAAAAAGAGTTCTGGATCACGACCGCCCGCCCTACCAAGCAAATCGCTGACCGCATGGGTTATACCTGCATCATCGAAGAAGCTGGAGCTAAGTTCGCTGCCGATACCTGCTGTGTCGTCGCCCCCATCCAGAGACGCTTCACTGCCCTGGCAACCGACAGTGCCAAAGCGTGTTATTATGCTTATGCCAAGAACAAGTTCAAAACGGTATTCCTGCCGTTTGATGAAGTGGTAAGGCTGGCATTGCAATGAGACTCCAAGGTCGTAGCATTTATTCCGGGATTGCCCAGGGTGAAGCCTTGGTCACTTCACAAGCAATCTCGTTTTTTGGCGGCATTGACCCAGAGACAGGGGTCATCGTTGAGCGTGGGCATGAGCTGGAAGGGCAGTGCATCGCCGGGAAAGTGCTGGTTTTCCCAACCGGGAAAGGCTCCACTGTCGGTTCCTACACCCTGTACCGCCTCAAGCACAATGGTCTCGCCCCAGTCGCCATCCTGAATGCTGAATGTGAGACCATCACTGCAGTTGGCTGCATCATTGCCGAAATCACCTGTGTGGACCAGCTTCCCATCCATGAAATCCTGCCCGGCAGCCTGGTGAGGATTGATCGCGAGTTGGTCAGTATTGAATTACCCATTAAACATATCAATAACGGAGTACATACATGAAAAATCGAACCTTACTCATGATCCCGGGTCCTGTTGAATTTGAGCCGGTGGTGATGGCTGCGATGGGAGAACCCACCACCAGCCACCTGGCACCAACTTTTATTGAAGCTTTTGGGCAATCCCTGCAGAATATGCGACGGGTCTTCGAAAGCCCCACGGGTCAGCCACTCGTGCTGGCTGGCTCAGGCACCTTGGCGATGGACTGTGCTGGAGCTAACCTCGTCGAGCCGGGGGATAAAGCCCTGGTGGTCGACACGGGTTATTTCTCCGAGCGTTTTGCCATAATCCTGCAGCGCTATGGTGCCAAGGCGACACGCATCTCCACCTCGCCTGGCAGCCGCCCTAATTTGGAGCAGATAAAATCTGCCCTGGAAGCTGAGCCTTTTAAGCTGATGACCATCACGCATGTGGACACATCCACGGCAGTCATTGCGGAGGTGCAGGAGATTGCTGCTCTCGGGAGACAATATGGGGTACTGGTCATTGTGGATGGGGTCTGTTCGGTGGCGGGTGAGGAGCTGCAGATGGATGCATGGGGAGTCGATCTCACCCTCACCGCTTCTCAAAAGGCGATCGGCGTTCCACCAGGGCTGGCCTTGCTGATGATCGGTCCACGCGCCATGGAGTCTTTTCAGAAGCGCTCTACTCCGGTGCTTAACTATTACGCCGACTGGACCAACTGGCTGCCCATCATGCAGGCTTATGAAGCCCGCAAGACGAGCTACTTTGGCACCCCGCCCGTGAACCTGATCTTTGCGCTCAACGTCAGCCTTGGGCAGATCCTGGCAGAGGGCATGCCAGCACGTTATGCCCGCCACATCAACATCAGCCAGGCCTTTAAAGCGGGCGTGCAAGCGCTTGGATTGAGTCAGGTGCCCTTACGTCCGGAATATGCTGCCCACACTCTCACTGCACCACGCTATCCAATCGGGGTAAATGGGGCGGAATTTCTGGGGCGGGTGTTGCAATCGGGCGTGACACTGGCGGGTGGATTGCTACCAGCCATCCGCAATGAGTACTTCCGTATTGGGCATATGGGTGCGGTCACCCTTGGTGACGTGGTAGTGACGATCAGCGCAATCGAAAGTGCCTTAGCAGGGTGTGGGTATGTATTCACCCCCGGAGTAGGTGTTGATGCAGCTCAAGCTGCGGCGAAAAAAGTCCTACCATAAATCGCAGTCAGCGTGGGTTGCGCTTTGCTTTGCATCCCGCTTTACGTCACGCCTCGAGTCCCGCGTTCCAGGACGTATTTCGTCCCGCTTTAGGTCACACTTTTTGTCCCACTTTTCGTCCCGCTTTGCGGGACGAAAAATATTCCTGCATCGGCTCGAAGTAACTCTCCACCCAGCCTTGCTCATATTGACCGCCGTGTGGTGGAAGACTGGTGTGGCGTAAGGTGAGCTTCGTCTGATCACCAACGGGTTCCAAGGTGATTTCAATGCGCGAATCTGGCTCATCATCACTAAACTCTGTGGTCCGCCACGACTGCACGATGTGCTTACCAGGATCCAGTTCAATATTTTTTCCATGAATATAACCATCCCAGGCATTAAATTCATCCCCAACCTTCGCTGAGACGGATGCGGAGCTACCCGTCATGCTGCTATGCCCTTTAGAGCTCAGCCAGGTGGTATAGATTTCCTGCGGGGTGGCTGGAATTATCGCTGATACAACAAATTCTAGTGCCATATTCCATCTTCCTTATTTACCGTTAAAAAAACCCGGAAGCATTCTTCTTCCGGGTTGTGAGATTACTTGCGTAATTTTTCCTTGATGGCTTGCTCAACTTTTTTCTCGTCGAAGTTCACTAGGATGGTCCCTTCGATATCGAAAGTTGGGGTTGAGCGGGTGCCATTAGCCCACTTCTTCACTTGGTCTGCTGCGCCAGGTGTGACATCGATATCCACCTCAGTGTAATCGATGTTATTTGCCTGGAACCAGGCACGCGCTCGCCGGCAACCCGGGCACCAGCGTGTGCAATACATCACGACGCCCCCATGCGGTAAACGGATATCTTCCGGTTTTACCGGAGGAGGTGCCGGACTGCGTAAGGCAGCTTCCGGGTCGACACGCCGCAATACCTCCAGCACAACGTCATTATCGGGCTGGTGGTCGATATCATGGATGTCGATGTAGCGAATGTAGCCGCGTTTATCGATGACAAAAATGGCGCGCTCGGTATATCCATCAGGCTCGCGGAACACGCCGTACAGTTTTGCCACTCTGCCGTGCGGCCAAAAATCGCTCATCAATGGATAGTTTATCCCGCCCAAACTTTCCGCCCATGCTTTCAGGCAGGGTACATGATCAACGCTTACGCCCAGAACCTGGGCATCTAATCCCGCAAACTTGCCGGTGTCGGCTTCGTATGACGGGATCTGGCCCGTTCAGACGGGCGTCCAAGCTAATGGGAAGAACACCAGCACAACGTTCTTGCCAAGGTAATCGCTTAGCTTGATGTCTTTGTCTAAATGGGATGGCAGGGTAAAATCTGGAGCTGCCTGTCCGACGTATAGCTTCATAGATTGCCTCCTTTCAGGTGAGATATTTTACCCTAAATTTAATCGAAAAATGGGCTGCAAAACTGCCCATCGAGAGCAAATGCATTAATGTTATTTAATATCTTTGGGTAAGAAGGGTCCTCCAAAGAGAGGTGCAAAGATACAAAAGTTAAATGTCCCTGCCGCCAACACTACTAACCCAACGATTGCCAGAATAATTCCACCAGTACCATGAACCACTGCCAGACCAATGGCGATCAATGCAATCCCTGCCACGATGCGGAGCAAACGACCAGCCAATGAAGACATAAAGCGCGCAAATCCCATAGTATTCTCCTTTTTTGACACTCAATTTAATTGAATTTTCCATGCTTGCTTGACGTTTAGCCTTTTAGATACGCCGGAGCAAAAAAGGTTACATCCATGGCATGCGCAAACACCCTTGTTTTCAGATCCTGCTCCTGCAATCCAAATGGCTGCAGGATGGTGGCAGCCGCGCGCAGCAGCAGCACGCGGTAGCGTTCCTGGTCGATGCTACGCACATCCGGGGGTTGCGGCAGGTCCCAGGCGTGCACACCCGGCTCACCCATGGTATATACGAAGCGCACGCGCTGCCCGGGCCGAAGGATTTTTCCCACCGCGGCCAGTTGCGCCGCCGCCCGTGCGGCAGGTGAGGGGGAGCGATACTCAGAGAGCTGGCGGCTCAACGTCAGCGAGACCAACAGATCCTCCACAGGGATTCCACCCGTGCGCAGCCTGGTCAGCGCCTTACGTAGCAGGCGCAAAATCTTGGGCAGGTAGGTGGAGTGATCATCCACATTGGAGGCGTGCACCAGGATGTCGATGATCTCCATTTGTACATTCGATACCCAGGCGGGTGTGTCATGGCGGCGGGTCTCTATACCGCGCATCTTCAGGCTACCGTCCTGGAAAACACCAAAATAGCGGTTGGGCACCGGCACACGCTCGTCCAGGCGCGAGGGCATGAAAGCCACCCAGCGGTAGATCCCATCCAGGGCGATCGGCAGCCCGGTGCGGGTGGTGATCTCCTCCAGCAGCGGTTGGAACGCGGGCACATCCGCCAGCCCTTTCTTTTTAACCCACAAGCCATCTACGTACATGTGCAGCACGGTGAAACCCAGGTCTTCGGCGGCTTCCTTGGCGCGCAGCAGCATCTCGCGCCCATAGGCAGTGACCGCCTCGTGGGCTTCGATGCGCCCGAAGCGGGCATTCTTATAACCCAGGTAACCGAAACAGGTCACCAGCAGCCACTTGTGCGCCGTAGCCTGCGCCTGATAAGTCTGGCGGCGCGGGTCCCAGGCAGGCAGCTCAGCCAGGCGCAGCTTGAGCTCCAGACGCTTATCCAGCAGCGGAGCCAGCGTCTGGGGAATCAAGCCGGAGGTATCCTGGTCAATCCACAAGCCCAGCTCCGAGACATGTTCCAGCCGGGCATATTGATCCCTGCCCTTGGCATTCGGGTCTGCCACCGTCTCGGGGGAGATATTAAAGTGGCGCATGATGCTCGGGTACATTGAAATGAAGTCCACTTCAGCCACGTCGCGGTGCAAGCCGATCAGGGGCTGGTAGACCAGGCCGCCCTGGTCAGCTTGCATCATCTCGAGGGCGCTTTTGGGGCGCTCAGCCTGTTGTTTGTGCCAGGGCACCATGATCCCCAAACGTAAGGCGGTCACCATCTGCATGGCAGAGATGCCGCTGCCCGGCGAAACGCGCGCCACCGTCTGCCCCGCCAGGGCGGTGACGCGGGCCAGCTCGTACACCCCCTCCAGCCCGTATTCGTGAAACAGCATCGCATTGCATCCGTCAATATGCCAGCGCCCAAACAGGTGCACCTGCTTGCCGCGGTAGATCACCTGCCCGTATGCCATGTAGCTACGTTCATCCTTCCGGATGACCTCCCTGCCCGGCTCGCGGTTCAAGGGCAGCGGGACGTGCCATTGGTCAGCTAGGTCGATCAGGTATGGCAGCAGCCAGGTATCACCCCAGGCTGTCATCAGCACATCCGGGTCCTGGCGCTGGAGAATGGCTCGCAGGTTGATCAGCAGGGGGCGGGGGTGCTCCAGGCTGAAGCGGTAGGAAACGCTCATGGAGCGCACGTACAGGGCTGAAGGGGCGGCATGCGCGGGGTCAACGTCTGGCTCGATCGCCAGCAGGCGTAGAGGTGGCGCTGGAGGGTCCAACTCCCAGGGTGTATCCAACGCCTTCAGGGTCTGCACCCGCCCGTGCTCATCCACTTCCACCTGGCAGTGCACCAGCGGAAAGGTGTTGTAGATGGCGGCATGACGCGTCGTAATGGGTAGGTCGGCGTCGTAATAGTCCAGCTCAGGGAATTCGCGGGCTGCACGTTGGAAAAGGTAGGGCTGGGCAGCTGTTTGTGCCATCCTGGCTTCCAGCACCTGCACCGGCTGGGGTGAGAAGATATCACGCCGCTCGGTGCGTTTTAGCTCCACCTTTTCAGGCTGGGCCTGCAGGAAGCGCCACAGGAGGCGCAAGCGGGCAGGCTCGCCAGCCGCATAAAAGGTGATGGGGAAATCCTGGGTCAGGCGATGGCGCTGCCCTTCCTCACCGAGCAGCCAGAGCACGACCCCGGGCTGCGCGTCAGCGAACAGGTCCAGCAGCCAGCCAGTCAGCTCAGCCATGAAAGTTGATCAGCATCGCCCCCGCATCAGGGGGATCAGGCGGCGAGGCAGGGGGCTCCGGCTCCGACGGGTCTTGAGGCGTCTCAGGGGAACCCGCTTCCTCAGGCTCGGGAAGTGGGGCAGAGGTGGCTGCATCCATCGCCGCTGTGATTGAATCCAGGTAAGCTGTGGAATCGCCCCGTTCCAGCTGCTCCAGGGCCGCGGCATCGCTGGGGGAAAGCAGATAGCGCATGCGCAGCACCTGCTTGTGTTCCTCCAGCAACATCGATAGCAGGAAGACCTCAAAAGGCAGGGCATGTGAGGCATAGGCAGCCGCCGCCAGGTGTTTGTGGGCAGCCGCGAATAAGTCGTCCAGCGCTTTCTGGTCACTGCGCCGCAGGGCGCGCCGGAAACGCAGGAAAGACTCCTGCTCATGCAAGAAAACTTGAGTAACAGATGGAAGTGTACGTCCCATAAAAAATCTCCTTAAAACAGTCGCATTGGCTCGGCGGGTTGTGGCTCTTCAAAGCTCCACACCTGCCCGGCTGCACCAGATAGCATCTCGAGCAGCTCACCCGGCTGGTCGCGGGTTGGCAAAGTGGCACTCACCGCCACTGAAGCCGCCCGGCACAACCGCCGCAGCTCGGCCAGGCTCACTTCCAGCAGGCGGAGCCGCTCAATTAGCTTCACGTTCTCATCATAGAAGGTGTCCAGCAGGTTAAGCACCAGGATGGGCGAAAAGTCGGAGACTGCCTCCGTCAGCAGTGTTTCCACTTGATAGCAGGTGAAGGCGCGTGCCACGCTGACACGCTCCAGGGCGGCCTGCCAGTAAGACGTCTGCTGGCGCAGCTGGCGTGCCAGCCCGTACCCATCAAAGCAGTTGCCTGCATCCACCAGGCGCACCCGTCCGGTCAATGCCAGGCGGGCGGTCAGGATGGTCATCATCTGGCGCTGGGCACGGTGCGGCGCAAGCACCAGGTGAAGTTGTCGCGGGGAAAGCTGAAGAGGGTTATCCATATTCCTGCCGTAATCCAAAGCTGGGATGAGAGTATTTTTCTACACCATCATTATACCAGAACATTTGTTCTAATTACATTAAAGTTTTATCAATTCCGTTATTCCCTACCCGTGCGCCGCATTAGATTTTATAATGGGCGCTTTTACCCAAATCAAGCTTGATTCGATGGCTTTCTTGCGACGCTCAGGCCTGGTTGACTTTTCCCAACCCGTGCGCTGTAGTTGATTTATTAATATATAATCAAGCCTGAGGAGAGCTACATCATGCGTATTCTGACCGATGCACAGGAAAACCTGCTCAAAGATGCCCGCAACCTGTTGAATGACCTGCGCGCTTCCCTGATCCAATTTGGGGCAGCACCTGAGGACCATGAAACCCTGGCACATTCCATCCAACAGCTGGATGAGCTTTTCCTGCTGGTGGTGGTAGGTGAGTTCAACTCGGGCAAAAGCGCGTTTATCAACGCATTGTTGGGGCAGAAGCTGCTAAAGGAAGGCGTCACGCCCACCACCACCCAGATCAACGTCTTACGGTTTGGCGAGGTGCAGGAACGCCGGGTGGAAAGTGAAAACCTGCATACCCTGACAGCCCCCGTGGAGCTGCTGGCGGAGCTGAACATTGTGGATACGCCCGGCACCAACGCCATCATCCGCCAACACGAAACCATCACCCAGCAATTCGTCCCCCGCTCCGACCTGGTGCTGTTCGTCACCTCAGCAGACCGTCCCTTCACCGAGAGCGAGCGCGCATTCCTTGAAAGGATCCGTGATTGGGGTAAAAAAGTGATCATCGTGTTGAACAAGATTGACCTGTTTCAAAGCCGGGAAGAGCTGGACCAGGTGGTCGCGTTTATCAGCGATAATGCCCGTTCATTGCTTGGCATCACTCCCGAGATTTTCGCCGTCAGTGCCCGACTGGCATTACGCTCCAAGCTGGGTGAGTCTGAGCTTTGGCAGGCCAGCCATTTTGAAGCGCTGGAAAAATATGTCCAAAACACGTTGGATGAAAAAGGTCGCCTATCATTAAAGTTCATGAACCCCTTGGGAGTCGGCTCTCATCTCGTAAATAAATATCTGGAAATTACCAATTCGCGTCTGGAGCTGCTCAAGACAGATTTTGCCACGCTGCAGGATGTTGATTCCCAGCTTGGTCTATACCAACAGGATATGAGCAGGGATTTTGACTTCCGCATGTCGGATATTGAGAATGTGCTATTCGAGATGGAACGGCGCGGCCAGGATTATTTTGACGAGACCCTGCGCCTGCCGCGTATACTTGACCTGCTGAACAAAACCCGCATCCAGAAGGAATTTGAGCAACGCGTGGTGGCAGACGTACCCCAGCAAATTGAGACCAAGGTCAATGAACTGATCGATTGGCTGGTGGAAGCCAACCTGCGCCAGTGGCAGGCGGTGATGGAGCATATCGCTGACCGCCGCCGCCAGCACCAGGACCGTATTATCGGGGATGCCGCCGGAGGTAGCTTCCATTATGACCGGGAGAAGCTGATCGAGGGGGTGGGCAAGGAAGCCCAGCGTGTCGTTGATACCTATGACCGGCAAGCTGAAGCACAGTCCATGGCTGAGGGGGCACAAACTGCAGTGGCTGCCCTGGCGGCTACTGAGGTGGGTGCGGTTGGGCTGGGCACGCTGATCACCATCCTGGCCACTACAGCCAGCGCCGATGCCACCGGGATCATCCTGGCCAGCGTGGTCGCATTGCTAGGGTTATTCATCATCCCGGCACGCAAGCGCCAGGCAAAGGCGCAGCTGCGTGAGAAGATCGCCAATCTACGCGAAGAACTCACCCATTCCTTGCGCACCCAGTTCGAGCACGAGATGGAACGAGGAATGTTAAACATCAAGGATGCAATTGCCCCCTACTCGCGCTTTGTACGTTCTGAGCAATCCAAGCTCGAGGAAGTCCAGACCAAATTAGATGAAACGAAGAATGGCTTGGAGAGTCTGAAAGTGCAGGTGGGAGAAGTGATAAGCCCGTGAGATTTAGATTACAGATCTACCGGGTATAGTAAATAACCCACATGTTTGGCTAACTATCCATATTAATGAAGTTCAATACTTGACTCAGAATTAAATCAGTATGCTAATAATTTTTAGCAAGAGCAATGAAGGGGAGGAATTA
>JBAPSY010000226.1:0-20927 GCA_049281855.1 Anaerolineales bacterium | reverse complement strand
CGATCAAAGCGCCCGGGACGGAGCAAGGCAGGATCGAGCACATCCGGGCGATTGGTGGCGGCCAGGATGATGACCTCATGCGTGGCGTCAAATCCATCCATCTCCACCAGCAGCTGGTTCAGAGTCTGTTCCCGTTCATCATTCACGTTGCCGATACCAGCCCCACGGCGCCTGCCGACTGCGTCAAGCTCATCGATGAATACGATGGCAGGCGCAGTAGTTTTTGCCTGCTCGAACAGTGTGCGCACCCGGCTGGCGCCCACACCAACGAACATCTCCACAAATTCTGAGGCGCTGATATTGTAGAATGGGACGTCAGCCTCCCCAGCTACGGCGCGACCTAACAGGGTTTTCCCTGTGCCAGGCGGACCAACGAGCAGCACACCACGCGGGATGCGCGCCCCCAGCTTGTGATATTTTTGCGGATTACGTAAGAAATCCACTACTTCCTGTAACTCGCGTTTAGCTTCATCAGCACCCGCGACATCTTTGAAAGTTACCTTATTCTTGTCTTCAACAAAGCGGCGGGCTTTACTACGTCCGAAGGATAAGATCGAATCCTGCCCCCGGGAGGCCTGCCGTCCAATCAACACGAGGAAACCCACCATCAGCAGGATGGGTAAACCGTTCGTCAAAAGGAGAGTGAACCAAGGGCTGGCAGGCGGTGAAACAAGCACCTCCACATTATGCAGGTTCAGCAGTGGCATCAGGCTGGTATCTCCGACCACATCTGGAAAGTTGGTGGCGAAAGTGGTGTAAGTGATCGTCTCGGTGGCAACCGGAGTGGCACCAGGTAGCGGGGTTGGTAAAGGGACCAATTCCAATATGGGTAGAGGCTGGTTGAACTCGCCTTTTATCGAGCTACCAGTAATCTGAACCGCTTTGACATGGTCGACTTTAACCTGATCGACGAAACTGCTGTATGGCAGGTTGATCTGCTGCTGTGCGTGCGGCCAGAAGGCGTAAACGTTCCAGGCAAGCAAAACCAGCATGACGACCCACCAGATGGGATTGATGCGCATTTTTTGAGGTGGCTTCTGTGATTCCATCGATGGCCTCCTTAGAGCTCAAGCTTATTGTAACTCATTGAAAAGGCATGTAAAGAGATACAAGGAGAATTCGTGGTGGTTGGTTCGTACCCACAAAGTAAGGAATTGTAGAGAAATAGATAAATTTGCCTTTATGGGGTGGATATCAATCCCGCTCATAAACCTCAGCTATATTTTCCCAGTCTACCATCGCTGATGGTAGAGTAGCATCGCTGAACAAGGATGTACACAACATTGATGGATGAATAATACGCCTACAAGTGCTTAAGGCTGCAACTGGTATTGTGCATATTGAATATGTCAGAGCTATTCTGACAACTCAAAAAACTGCATTCGGTTTACTACGCCTCTCTGGTGAGGAGAGAGGCGGGGAAATCCAAGGGCGAAGCTCTCGGCAGGTAATCATCTAATTTTATGTCAACCCACTTACGGCGGCTCCCAAGTAATCGAGTTGGGGAAAATGTGGAGGATTGCTTCCAAAACGGGTGAACTATAACAAGCCGGCTGCGCGTTTCCACAGGCAGACATAGCAGCAGCTCAGTGCATCGGGAAAATTTAGCTATAAATTGTATGATAAATATGATATGCCTGTGGGATGTAATTATATCTATGTAGATCCTACCGATATTGATCCACATCAGATAAGTTCATTTGCCCTGAACTACTGGGGTGTCAATCGTGACTATAACGATGTGACCCATTATAGTTTGCGAGTAGCTGGCGATCTACCCTAATTAGAAATATCGTTCCAGAAAGCCCACATCGGGCATTGAAATCCATTGGAGGGTGTGCCATTCCAGCTGCTACCCAAAATTGACGGCGTGGTGCGGGCTATCAATCCAAAGATGCGTCGTAGTAATCCTTGATTGCAGATTATCCACAACAATCCAAATTACACTTTGTTTAATCCTCAAACAAGAAACAGCTACATAGAAATATTATGTGTTTTTGGGGATTTTCCGATCATATAAATGTTAAAACCGATCTGATAGAGCCTATCATGATCCAGTATATTCCGTCCGTCAAAAATGAAGGCCGGCTTAACCATAGAGCGGAAAATCTCCTCATAATCCAATAGGTTGAAATTCAACCAGTCAGTCAGTACAGCGATGGCATGCGCTCCCTTGGCTGCTGTGATAGGATCAGGCTCGAAGATGACCCTCTTTGCGGCCTCGCCCAGATCTATGCGAGCGTTCTCTAACGCATGTGGGTCTGAGATCACCACCTCCGCTTGTTCCTCCAGCAAAGACCTGCACACTGCCAAGGCGGGTGAATCGCGCGTATCACTGGTGTCGGCTTTAAACGCTGCGCCGAAGAGAACGATGCGCTTCCCAGCAATCGTATTGAACATAGCTGATATCATGTTCGACACAAAACGCGCCTGCTGGTATTCATTCATCTTGATGACCTGCTCCCAATATGTAGCCACTTCATCTAGACCGTAGTATTCGCACAAATAAACCAGGTTTAGGATGTCTTTCCGGAAGCAGGAACCCCCAAAACCAATTCCAGCCTTTAAGAACTTAGGACCGATGCGGTTATCCAAGCCAATTGCATGGGCGACCTCATTGATATCTGCGCCAGTTTTTTCACACAGCGCTGAGATCGCGTTGATTGATGAGATACGTTGGGCAAGGAATGCATTAGAAGCCAGTTTAGATAACTCACTCGACCAAAGGTTTGTGGTAATGATGCGCTCTCTTGGAACCCAATTGGTGTATAGATCCACGATTGCCTGGATAGCCTTTTGTCCGGAGGGTGTGTCTCTACCGCCAATCAAAACCCGATCTGGCTCCTCCATATTACGAATTGCTGTGCCCTCGGCTAAAAACTCAGGATTGGAGACTATGTCAAAGTGCAGACCTTTGGTATTGGAATTAAGGATCACCTCCATTGCCTCGGCTGTTCGTACTGGCAAAGTACTCTTCTCGACCACAATTTTGGACTTAGTGGAATTTTCAGCGATCTGGCGCGCCGTCTTTTCCCAGAATTGGAGATCTGCAGCCTTCCCTGCTCCCTGACCAAAACTTTTGGTTGGGGTGTTGACACTCACAAAGATGATATCTGCTTCTGCAATGTGCCGGTTAATGTCTGAAGAGAAGAAAAGGTTCCTACCCCGTGCAAGGCGAACCACCTCATCCAGACCTGGCTCATAGATTGGGAGTTGTTCTGATTGCCATGCCGAAATTTTCTCGTTATTGATATCTACAACAACAAACTGGTATTGCGGACAATGGCTGGCAATTACTGCCATGGTAGGTCCGCCAACATAACCAGCCCCAATACACAAGATGTTTTTCATTAATTTTTCTCCCTTATACCTGATCCCCCTGGCATGCAGCTAGGATCGCCTGTCATTCATAAGTAATTTTATGTTTTTATCTCCTTCTTTTGCTGAAACGCACATAGACCAAACAAGGATACCGACATTCGCCCCTAGGAATATTCCTATAAGTAATCCTATCAATAACATGGCTCACTCTCCTTTTATTCACTAATGCGTGATTACAATTTCCCTTTTGTGGGCTTGAAAGGACCGCTTTCATAGAGATTCTTAATGCATATTACATGCCACACTTTTCGGAACAAAAATAGGGATGGGCGGGTTGCTGTTCGTAGTTTAAATCCTGTGTGGTGTGGATTGATAAAGTGATCTCATTAATACCTCGACGTCTAGTATAGTTTCTGGTACAACCTATCGTATAAGGTGAGAAATTATGAAAGATAAAACACGCGAAGACAATTGAGAGAATATATCCAGAGCCCCGAATACATGGCAGCAATTTCGACATTGACTCATTTAATCATAGAGGTACACGATCGCGAGGTATCTGCACAGTTAAAACTAGAAGGGGATAAAACGAAAAATCAAAAGGAAACGCATACTGATATAAAAACACGGCTGGAGACAAATATCCGGGCTCTTGAGAATGAACGCGCATCGATCCTGGGGCATATTGAGCGCAAAGCTCTGACACCTGACGAAATTCAGGATCTGTACGATTTCGCAAACGCTGCAGCAAAAAGATTGGAAGTGGCCGAAGAAGATCTCCGCCAGGCAGGAGATTATTGAAACAATCGATTTGAAAGTGACCCTGACCGTCGAAGAAGGGCAACGCGTGGCATACGTTCAACCCATTTTAGGAAATAAAAACCTATCATTTAAATCGCTTGACCTTTGAACTGGCTTATATACAGGTGGTGGAAGAAACCGCGCTTATCGAGCAGCTGCTGGTGGGTACCCTGTTCGACAATCTCCCCCTCGTTGATCACAATCACGTTATCGGCATCGCGAATGGTGCTCAGACGGTGGGCGATGACAAAGCTCGTCCGGCCTTCCATCAGCCGCAGGAGGGCTTTTTGGATGCGCACCTCGGTGCGCGTGTCTACCGAGCTGGTGGCTTCATCCAGGATCAATATTCCCGGGTCGGAGAGAATGGCGCGGGCGATGGCCAGCAGCTGACGCTGCCCCTGGCTGAGATTGCCAGCCCGCTCTGATAGACTGGTCTGGTAACCATCGGGCAGCTGGCGGATGAAATGGTCCGCATCTGCCATACGGGCAGCCTGGATCACTTCATCATCAGTGGCTTCCAACCTGCCATAGCGGATGTTCTCCATCACCGTATCAGAAAACAGGAAGGTATCCTGCAGCACGATCCCCAACTGCTGGCGCAAGTCGGCTTTGCGTATGTCACGAATGTCCTTGCTGTCGATAGTGATCCTACCATTATCGATTTCATAGAATCGGGATAACAGGTTGATCAGGGTTGTCTTACCAGCCCCCGTGGGACCAACCAGGGCAATGATCTGCCCAGCATTGGCTTCCAGCGACATGTCCTTGATCACGGGCGTCCCTGGCAAGTAGCTGAAGTTGACGTGCTCAAAATGTACATCCCCGTGCACTACATCCAGTGGGTAAGCGTCGGGAATATCTTCTATCTCAGGCGAGGTGTCGATGATTTCGAAAACCCGCTCTGCGCCTGCCAATGCAGCCTGGATGGAGTTGTACATGTTCGCAAGCTGACGCAGCGGGTTGATGAAGTTCTGCCCATAACTGATAAAGGTAGCGATGATGCCGACACTGACCAGATTGCGTAGAGCCAGCCAGCCTCCCAAGCCCGCCAGGACAATGACGAAGAAATTACCCAGCACGTTGGTAAGCGGCATCAGCAGCAAAGCATAGCTATTGGCAGTTACACCAGCCTTGAAGACTTGCTGGTTGCGCTGGCGAAAATTCTCCACCACCGATTCATTGCGGCGAAAAGCTTTGATCACTTTCTCACCACTGATGGATTCTTCCATAACTGCATTCAGCTCGCCCAGGTGCTTCTGCAGCTCCTGGTAGCCCTTACGGGTGTAGCGGGCAACAAAATTGGTGAACCAGAACATAATTGGTACCACCAGAAGTGAGGCCAGTGCCAGCCAGAAGTCGAGCAGGAACATCGCCACCAGGATCCCAACCATGGAGAGTATGCTGGCGAGAAGCGAGGTTACGTTTTGCGACACTGCCTGGTTGATGGCATCGATATCATTTGTCAGGCGGCTCATCAACTCACCCGCAGGATTGCGGTCGAAGAAGCTGAGCGGAAGGCTCTGCAAGTGGGTGAACAAATCCTTGCGCATAAGCTTGAGAGCACGCTGCGAGACATCTGCCATGACCCAGTTGGCTATCGCCTGGAACAGATTGTTTAGCACATAAGCCAGCAGCATAAATAGGGCAATCCCTGCCAGCCCAGAGGCTTGTTTGGTGGAAATGAAATCATCTATCGCCTTGCCCATCAGGTAGGGTCCAGCTAACCCCAGTATGGTGTAGATCAGCACAAAAACAAGTACCAATACTAACTGGAGCTTAAATGGTAAGAGGTAAGCCGCCAGACGCTGGATGGCGTTGCGTGGGTTTTTCGCCTTCTCAATCTTGCCCGGGTCAGCGGGGCGGCGCTGCATCATGGTGACGCGCACGCTGCCAGCACCGTAACCAACAGGTTGGGTACTCATCTGCTGGATTCCTCCACGTTAAGCTGTTTTTCTTGCATCAGGTTATACCCATCGCCGAGCTGAGAGGCATAGATTTCCTGATAGATAGGACTGGTCTTCATCAACTCTTTATGCGTTCCCTGTGCTACCACCCGTCCTTGGTCCATGACGATGATCTTATCGGCATTCAAGACGGTACTGATGCGCTGTGCAACCACAAAACTGGTATGGTTGTACTGCTGGCTTTCCAAAGCCTCCTGGATGCGGGTCTCGGTTTCAACATCCACCGAGCTGGTACTATCATCCAAAATAAGCACACGCGGCTGTAGTAGCAATGCCCGGGCGATTGCCAGACGCTGTTTCTGCCCACCGGAGAAGTTCGCCCCACGCTGCTCCACATGGGTATCGTAACCCTGGGCGAGTTCCATGATGAATTCATGCGCCTGAGCAGCTTTGGCAGCAGCAATCACTTCATCGTCATTCGCATCCTGCCGCCCGTAGCGGATGTTATCCCTTACCGTACCGCTGAAGAGCACCGATTCTTGTGGAACAACCCCGATATTTGCCAGAAGTGAATCCTGGTGCAGTTGGCGGATATCGATCCCATCGATGGTCACCCGCCCGCTGGAGACGTCATAAAAGCGTGGTACCAGGTTTACCAGGCTTGACTTGCCCGACCCAGTAGCACCCAAAATGGCAACAGTTTCGCCTGGCTCAGCCACCAAATCCACCTGCCTGAGTACCGGTTCGTCGCTGGTGCCGTTATAGTGAAAACCAACGTTCTCGAACACTACCTTGCTGCCAAGGGTATTTGCTGGTAACTCAATTGCACCAGGTTGATCCTGCACCTCCGGAATCACATCGAGAACCTGATTGACCCGCTTGGCAGAGGCGATACCATTCGCCCAGACTTGAGAAAGCTGGGTCATCATGACTAGCGGGGTCATGGTGGTGAGCAGGTAGTTCGTGAATGCCACGATCTGACCAACAGTCATTGTGCCACGGATGGCTTGCAACCCACCCGCCCAGATGACGATCACCATACCGATGTTCACGAAAACAGTTAGAGCGGGCGACATGGTGGACATAAAACGCATTACCCGAACAGAATGGTCGGTAAAGCCTTCATTGGCGTTCTCGAAGCGTTGGTTCTCAAAATCAGCGCGCACAAAGGCTTTGACCACGTGCGCACCGGAGATATTCTCCTGCAAGACGTTATTCAGCCGGTCGAGCCTTTGCTGGACACTCAGGAAAAGCGGCTCCATCCGGCTAACGAAGAACACAATGACCACTGAGGTAACTAGTAACAAGGGGACCAGCGTGAGTGCCAGGCTTGGGCTGGTGTTGAACATCAGGATCAAGCTGCCGATCATCAGAAGAGGAGCACGTGTGCCAATGCGCAATGAAATTTGAAACACACGTTGGATGGCACCGGAGTCGCTCGTCAAGCGCACGATCAACTGCCCGGTCTTCAACCGATCCAGGTTGCCGTATGATAGGGACTGTATCTTGGTAAAAATGGCATCCCTCAAGTCGCGCCCCACGCTTTCAGCCACCTGCACAGAGGTAATATTGTTCCCTATGGCAATTAAGGTGCTAAGGATGGATATGCCCAACATGATCAGCGAGGTTTGGATGATCACCGCCTGGTTATGTTGATTAATCCCCTGGTCGATGATGCGCTGGATCAGCCTGGGGATGCTCAGGTCCATGAAAACCAGGGAGGTCAGCAGTACAAGCGCCGCTACAGCGCGGCGCCAATATGGTTTGACAAAATGAAGCAGCTTGAAGATGTCGTTCATGGTTAATTGATATACCGGTTGTGGGCATTCCTGCTCACCAGCAACGGTTACATATAATAATCCTGTTTCGAAATAATGAGATTAATAAGCATTAAAATTAACGTTTAACGATTGGTAAGCAGGAAAATGGGTAGGATATATAGCCCATTTACAGGCTGGTGGAACAACACCGGTGGATTCCATCAACCGGTTAATATTATCAAACCCGTATGGCGGGTTAATATAAAGAGCCTGGATCAACGATCCCGGCTACAATAATGCACAACATAGCTGACGAGCCGATCTGCGATCTCCCGTACGATAACATCCGGGACACCTTCCACAGAGATGGACTGCAGACGCAAATCAATCTGGTCATTCACATAATCTACTACCACGAACTGATCTTCAGAAGTGAATGCAATCTCAGTCGAGAACAGATCCAACCCGCATAGACCTGCGATGGCAACTGTGATGTCATCCAATGGACCGAGGCCATAGCAGGTCTTTTCGGTCGGGGTGACTGGCGTGTAAATGTGGCTGACCGGATTCCACCAACATGGGAAGACCTGCCCCACACAGAAGATGACCCGAAACCAGGCTGGGCGCAATTCCAGCTCTATTGGAGTTACATGTGCCTGTAAAAGATAATGATCAGTAGCATGCTCCTTACGGACTGAAAGCGCTTGATCCCATGAAGTGGCATTGGTCATCACACCCACACCCCCACTGCCATGGGCTGGCTTGACAGTGAATTGGTCCCCGAGAGAGCGCAGGTCAAAGGTGGGTAACTCAGGTTGTTCGATATACGGCGGAAGTATGATCGTGGGTGGGACGTTCAAACCTTGAGTAACAAGCAGGGAGTGCAATTCAGCTTTATCCCAGGTGCGCGAGGCGCGCTCGTATGCGTTGATGGAATGGATGGCATCCTCACTCACCCATTGGACAAGCGGCAAGAATTGAGGGTCATCATCTGATGCCCGATCAAAAAAGACCCGGCAACTAAGCTCGCGCCCGGCGAGCGAATTCAGCATCTGTGGTAGGTTGCCTGGTGTGATTTGTAATAGCGATAATCCCCTAGATTGGCAGCTTTGATCAAGCAAGCCAATAAAATCAGTATCGTATACCCAATTCCAGGCAACACAAAGATCGTAAATGACCATAAAAATCACCAGTTCCACGCCTGTCCTGGTGCATAATTGATTGCGAGGGTGTCGCCATTAGCAGCCGTTAAATTACCAATAAATTAATTCGGAGTATATCATATCTGTTTATGTGTGATAAAGCTTTCCGGGGATCAAGTGCCTTTTACCTAAATTCTCAATCCATGCTAAGATTCACCATACCATCACTTTTCTCCATAGGATAAAAAACGCTGTATGACTACCAGGCGTTCTACTAACTGGATCTACCAGGGGGTATTTTACCTGGCTGCCGGGTTGATCTATGCAGCTGTCTTATTGCGCTCAACCTTGATATACCGTGATACCCCGGTCCTTGGACAGGTACTGGGATTGCTGTTGCTCTTCTTGGGTCTATTCCTGTCTGAAATGGCGCTCACCAGACATGGGAGCATCTGGTTTCATATTTACCTGGTGCTGCAAGCCATCTTGACCTCGCTGCTGATCTACGGACCAGAATTCAAGGAATACGATTATTATTCACTCTTATTTGCCATCCTGGGGATGCAAGCGATGAGATACCTCAACTCTAGGGCTAGCTTCTCCTGGTTTCTGGTTTTCTTTGTACTGATCGGAGTTGCATTTTTTCGGTTCGAGGGTCCCGTTGAAGGCTTGACCCGCCTACTGTTATTTGGGTCGGTAATCGTTTTCCTGGCATCCTATTCGCTGGCAGCACGCCGGGCACAGGAGGCACGCTCCCATAACCAATCCCTGATGCTGCAGCTGCAAGATGCCAACCAGCAGCTTGAGAAATATTCTGACACTCTGGAGAAATTAGGCGTGGCTCGTGAACGCCAGCGACTGGCACGTGAGCTGCATGACTCGGTCACTCAGACCATTTTCTCCATGACCCTGACCACACAGTCTGCTCTGCTCCTGTTGGAGCGGGATCCCAACCGGGTGGGAGCCCAGCTTGAGCGGTTGAGCCAACTCACCCAAAGCGCCTTGGTTGAGATGCACACCCTCATCTCAGAGCTACGTCCCGAGCAGGTTGCGGGAGTTGGACTGGTAACATCCTTACGCCAGCACATCAACGACCGGCATCTACCAGAAGGATTAGCGGTGACGCTGGAAGTGGATGGTGAGCAAGCATTATTCCCGCTTGAAGATCAGGGTCTCTTCCGTATCGCTCAAGAAGCTTTGAACAATGTGGTCAAACATGCATCTGCAACCAGAGCCAGCTTGCGCTTGCACATGGATGAGCCATTTTGGATCGAGATTGTTGATAATGGTCAGGGTTTTGATTTGCAGCAACCACAGGGAGGTGGGCGGGTTGGGCTACCTGGTATGCGTGAGCGGGCTGCAGAGATTGGATGGAATTTAATCATTCAATCTGGTCCTGGGGAGGGCACGCACATCCGGGTTGAGAAAAAGTATCCTGGAGAAGAGAGGGTATGATGGAAAAGGCAGAAAAGATCAAGGTATTGATTGTTGATGACCACCAGGTGGTACGCCAAGGGCTACGCACATTCCTTGAGCTGCACGAGGATATCTCTGTGATCGGTGAAGCGGAGGATGGGCGGAAGGCAGTGGAGCTGGTACGCCAGCTTGAACCGGATGTAGTGCTGATGGACCTGGTGATGCCACATATGGATGGTATTACCGCCACTCAGCAGGTGCGCGCACTTGGTTCAGCAACTAAAGTGATCGCACTGACCAGCTTCTCCGAAGACGACAAGGTGTTCCCAGCCATCCAGGCAGGGGCTGCCAGTTACCTGTTGAAAGACGTCTCCCCCGATGATCTGGTGGAGGCGATCCGCGCAGTTCACCACGGGGAGGCGCGCCTGCACCCGGATATCGCCCGCAAGCTGATGCAACAAGTATCTCAGATGCGAACTTCGCCTCAGGAAGATTCTGTGGAAGAGCTTACTGAGCGAGAGCGTGAGGTAATTTGCTTGATCGCAGTAGGTCGCAACAACCGTGAAATTGCCCAGGAGCTATTCATCAGTGAAAAAACCGTCAAGACACATGTCAGCAACATTCTCAGCAAGCTGAACCTCGAACACCGCACCCAGCTGGCAATTTATGCTATCAAGAACAAACTGGTCGAGGGTTAGTAATAGAAACAGGAGAATTTAACTATAATATGAAATCTGCACTACCTTCTCCCCAAATTTTACGCGTGGGCGTAATCGCGCTTTATGTATTTTGCGCGGCCGTTATTCTGCGCGCGCTAACTTATGCCTTTATCGAGCTTCCGGTCTGGTTTCCCTGGTACCTTGGGTTAGAGCTGGCATTTCTGATCCTGTTCCTTCTGGTTATGTGGCAGCGAGACCTCCCAACAGGGTTATTGCATGCTTATTATGCAATCCAATCCATCATCATCCTTTGCCTGGTATCTCTTCCCACGCATCTGGATTTTCTAACAGCATTATTCACCCTATTAAGTTACCAGGTGGCACTCGTCATGCCAGGTCGAAGTCGATGGGTTTGGTGCGGGATATTTATCGCCCTCACAGCAGCCAGTTTGATTGGATGGTTGGGATTATGGCTCGGTCTGGCGCTCTCTATGACACCGATTGCCGGGTGTGTCATCTTCCTGGTGTATGTCATCGCCAACCGGGAGCAGGAGCTAGCACAATTGCACAGCCAGGCGATCCTTAACGAATTGCAGGAGAAGCACAGACAACTGGAGCTACATGCCAGTCAGGTGGAGCAGATTGCGGCCATCGAGGAGCGCAACCGCCTGGCACGCGAGCTGCATGACTCGGTCTCGCAGACCATGTTCAGCATCATCTTGAACAACCGTGCCACGCAAATCCTGATGGAACGCGAACCCGACCGCTTACGCCCACAGCTTGAGCAGTTACAAAAGTTGACCCAGGATGCACTGGCTGAGATGCGCAGTCTAATCGCTCAATTACGCCCACGTAACGAGTAACTATAACAACATAGGGGGATTACAAGTTCTCCCCTAAGACATTAGTCTGAGAAGCCTCAGGCTTTGTACTTATTAAAAAAATCCTACCAGGTAGGGGGATCAATCCTTCCTTGGCTTGATGTATTTGTGGGGATCTTCCTGTATGATGAGAGCGTAAGAAGCAATCCAGGAGCCCAGATTGACTACCCCCAACCATCCTTTTATACGAAACCACCCCCATATGACGGTGCTGATCGTGGATGATATGCCCCAGGTACGGCAGGATCTGCGCCTGCTGTTACAGCTCACAAACGAGCTGGAAGTTGTGGGGGAGGCTGCCAATGGGCAGGAGGCGATAAGGCTGGCAGAGCTTCTCCACCCGGACGTAGTCATTATGGACGTGGAGATGCCCGTCTTGGATGGCTTGCAAGCCACACTCCAGATCAAGAAGCACAACCTGGCCAAGCGTGTGGTTATATTAAGCGTGCATTCAGAACCGGAAGACGAAGCCAGTGCTATCCAAGCCGGTGCTGATGCATTCATCCTGAAAGGTGCTCCATATAACACCTTGATACAATCCATCCTATTTTCTAACCATCAATAAATAAAGAGGAGAAGATAAATGAACACAAAAAAATTGCTAATCGCTGGATTGGTTGGTGGTGTAATCACGCTTGCTCTGACCAACATCCCCGTGTTGAACCTGGTGAATTGCCTGATTTGCGCTGGTTTTTGGGTAGGACCGCTCTTTGCTGTCTGGTTTTATAAACGCCAGACCGGCTCAGTGAGCGTGAAAGAGGGCATCTGGGTGGGAGTAACGGCAGGGGCGATTGCCGGAGTGATCGGTTTTTTGCTCAGCTTCGTTGGTGCGGCAGGCGCCTCGGGATTAATTAATGAGATTAATATGTTTATGTCACCCCAAGACCGGATTGACACGAGTAGAATAGGTGGAGAGATTGGAAGTATTGTATTCACCTTCATAGGAGTGATATTCGACATCATTGTAGGTGGGATTGGCGGTTTCATCGGCGCAACCATCTTCAAGAACAAGCCTCAAGCAGTAACTCAACCCTAAATGATCGAAAAACAATGGGAATTATTTTTCAAACCAAATAATTAAAAAAAAGGAGTGAAGATAATGAACCGCAAATTGACAATCATCATCTTGATCTTGGTAGCCATGCTATTGACCAGCTGCATGTCAGCGTCATTCTCGGGCAATTACGTCCTGAACGCTGGGAAAACGTTACATGGAAATCTATTCGTCACCTCAGGCTCAGTCACCATGGAAGAGAACAGCCGTGTAACCGGAACGATCATGATGACCAGCGGCGAGCTGCACATTGGTAAGAATGCCCAGGTAGGTGGAGATGTGGTCTTGACCTCAGGCGACCTTTATCTAGCAGAAGGGTCAGTAATCCACGGCGATGTGATCCTCTCGAGCTCGGATATTGGCGTCCACAAGTCTCCAGGGGCGACAGTAGAAGGAAATACTACCTCCGATATTGCTCCATTCGCGTTTTCGATCATTACCAAAGGTGTTTTACTATACTGCGTGCTCCCGATCGTCATACTCATTGCCATCATCCTTATTCTAGGGGTGTGGCTCGGAAGACAATCGAAAAAGAAAGCCCAAATCGCTCAAGCCCCCGCCCCAACGGTTAGTGACGATACCCAAAAGAAGTTACAAAATCTCAAGAAAATGCTGGATGAGGGTTTGATCTCACAAACGGATTATGAGTCTAAGAAGGCTGATATCCTGTCCAAGATGTAGCTCAACGAGGATTATAAATCTTGTCTGGAGTGAGGAAAACTCTTTGCAAAAACTAAGTAAGGCGCAAAAATTAATTTGGGGTGTGATGGCGGTGTTGATCGGGTTGGCCGCCATCACCCTCCTGTTCTGGAAAGTGTTCAATAACAAACCTATAACTGTATTCGCACCAGACTACTGGCCGACGGAAGGCTGGCAAAGCAATACACCCGAGCAACAGGGATTGGATTCAGCAAAAATAGCTGAGGGGCTTGAATCGATACAACAAAACCATATCCCCATCCACAGCCTGATGATCGCCATAAACGGATATGCCGTGGTGGAAGCGACCTTTTACCCTTATGACAGCAGCAGTCCCCACAATGTGGGTTCGGTAACCAAAGCCCTGATTACCACCCTGATTGGCATCGCTATCGACCAGGGCAAACTGAAAATTGACGACCGGATGGTTGCTTTCTTCCCCACATACACAATTGCTCATCGGGATGCGCAGAAAGACCGCATTATGATCAAGGATCTATTAAGCATGTCATCCGGGATGGAATGTGCCGGTCTGCCCACTGAAGCCACACAGCGTGAGATGGAAGCCAGCATGAACTGGGTCCAGTTCGCACTCGACCGTCCAGTCATTCATAATCCTGGCACAACCTTTGTGTATTGCGGTCCCGATATGCACCTCTTATCAGCCATTTTGCAGGCTGCAACTGGTATGACGGCGTTAGAGTTTGCACAACAGAACTTGTTTGAGCCACTAGGTTTTCGCGAAGTGCTATGGCCATCCGACCCGCAAGGTATCAATATGGGAGCTGGCAACGTTCGCTTATTCCCTGAAGACATGACAAAACTGGGCTTTTTGTATTTGCAAAGAGGTCATTGGGATAACTTGCAGATCATCCCTCCAAGTTGGGTGAAAGATGCACTACACCTACAAGGCATTGCGGATGGCGACCCGTACGGTTATGGATGGAGGGTCAATAACGGGGACAATGGCTATGAATTTTATACCGAGGGGATGGGCGGTCAACGCATCCTGGTCATTCCTGGATTAAATACCATCCTTGTAACCACGGGGGGTGGCTTCGATATTGATCAGGTCATCCCGTACCTCACCCAAGCTTTAATCGATGTTGGTCATGCACTACCGGAAAACCGATCGGGGTTTGCGGAACTACAGGCAGTGCTTGCAAAGCTGTCGAAAGCTCCCCAACCTCTTCCTGTTTCATTGCTTCCGGATGTGGCAAAGGTAATATCCGGCAAGACCATCATGTTGGATGAGAATCCGCTCCAAATAGAATCATTGCAGTTGGAATTTAATGAAACAGCGGAGGCAAGAATCCAATTCAACTTTACGGATGGCAGGCATTCTCCTTGGGCGACAATCGGTCTGGATGGAGACTTTCGCAATACCACTGGAGTCGGCATCGACCAGGCTATTCGCAGCTCGCTGGAGATAGAGAACCAAGCCGTGGGTATACGTGGAACATGGACGGATGCACAGACTTTCGCTCTGGAGTATGACACACTCACCAACCGCTATGTATATCGGATGCTCATGCACTTTGAGGGCAATGATGTGATGATCGACCTGTCTGAACAGGTCTACGGAGACCAGGTAACTTTCTCAGGTCACATGCAAAATCCTTAATTAATCAGATCAGTCAGAGATGCAAAATAAAGAAGCGTCAGGATAAATTCAGGTGTGAATTAGGAGAAGAATATGAATAAAAAAACGGGAAGTTCGTGGTTGTTACGTATAGCGATGGCAACCGCCCTGGTGATAATCGTTGTGATCGGTCTATTGCCGGTCATCTTCATGTTCGCTCCCCTGATCGTGTTATCCCTCCTGAAACTTGAGGACGGAGCAATGGTTTCCGTGCTTCTGCTGATCTTCGCAACCGGTCTTTTATTACCACAGGTCTTATTCGTGGTGGGTAAAAAGAAAGCGATAATTTCAACCAATCCTTAGCTCAACCCATTTACCTTTTTGATAGCGGGAGTCTTGAAAGAAGACTCTCACGATCAAAATAAATCGCACACCTCAGTGGGTTGGAGTGAAAAATGGACCCGTCTCCCAAATCTGGGAAAGAGGGACAAAAGTTTACCCCCAACCTTGACATAAAACGGAGGATGACAATGAATACCAAGGTTGAAATACAGGAGATTGGAAGCTCACCAGATTCTGCTCGCCTTCACTACCTCGACTGGCTGCGTGTGCTGGCTATTCTGATGGTTTTCCTATTCCACGCCGTCCACCCCTTTGATTTCGGCGACTGGCAAGTCAAGAACGTCAACCAAAGTGAGATCCTCACAATCATTCTCCTGCTTCTTTCCATATGGGGGATGCCCTTTTTCTTCCTGGTCGCGGGAGCAGGCAGCTGGCTCGCCCTGCAGAAACGCACACGTCGCCAGTATCTGCGGGAAAGATTCTATCGCTTGCTGATCCCTTTTATCGTCGGATTCATACTATTCTCACCGATCGAGTACTATTGTGAGAATATGAACAAAATGCAAAGAGGGTTACAGACTTCCTTTCAGGGGTTCCTTTCAACTTTCGCTTCTTTCAATCCCTTGTTATTACGCTTCCCCGGTTTCAGCCCCAGGTGGATGGGGTTCGGTTACCACTTGTGGTTCCTGGGATTTTTATTCTGCTTTGCATTGATCACGCTGCCTTTATTCATGTGGCTGAAAAATAAGCCAGGGGCGAGTTTCCTCGAGTGGATGGCAAAACATTGTGAACATCGAGGCGGTCTTCTCATAACCATCATTCCCCTCGCCGTCGTTAAGATTCTCCTGGTTCCTTTCTTTCCTTTGGAACACGATTGGGCGGACTTCATATTTCAGATGTGCTTCTTCGCCTTGGGATACATCCTGTTTGCTGATGAACGCTTTACCATTGCCATCCGCAGGGACTGGTGGATTTTACTGACCGTGCCGACCGTCATTGTACTGGGATTGCTGGGGATGTACTTAGCGGACTTCCCAGTTTTGACATGGTCTGTAACACCGGGTATTCCGCAGTTTTATCTCCTTCAATTATTCGTCAGTATCATCGCTGTCTGTTATTCTCTCACGATGCTCTTCGTCGGGATGCGCTTCCTGGATTTCAGCAACAGGTGGCTGCGCTATGGGCAGGAAGCAGCTCTGCCATTTTTTGTGCTCCAACCGGTGATCATCGTGATCGCTTTCTTCGTTGTGCAGTGGAATGCAGATATTCTAGTCAAACTGCCAGTCGTCGTCCTGAGTTCCTTTGCGGTCACCATTGGCTTATATGAATTGATTGTCCGTCGGATCAACCCACTCCGGCTATTGTTTGGTATGAAATCCCAAATCCTTGATAAGGCACAAGCCGGAAGGGAATAGTCTTCTGATATAGGAGGAACCTATGAGTAAGCGAACGATTATCATCGGAATTATTGCTGTAGCTATTCTGGCTGTGCTAGCAATTGTAGTCATTCCCCAGCTGATTAAACCAGAACGTGTCACAACAGCTCCTTACTGGCCAACCCAAGGCTGGCGAACCAGCACACCGGAAGAACAAGGTCTCGACTCGGTAAAACTGGCCGAGATGCTGCAAGAAATCCAAAAACAAAATATCCAGATCGACAGTTTGTTGATCATTCGAAACGGTTTGGTGTTGCTGGACGCCTACTTCTATAATCCATACGACGGGACATACCCTCATGACATGGCTTCCGTAACCAAGAGTGTCATGACCACATTAATCGGCATCGCGGCTGACCAGGGCAAGATCAAACTTGACCAGCCCATGCTGTCGTACTTCCCCGACCGCACCATCGCCAACCTGGATACCCGCAAAGAACACGTTACCGTCCGACACCTGGCGGGTATGGTGAACGGATTCGAGTCGGGCTGCATGGCTGATGACATGGGGACCCTCGATAGGATGCGTTCTAGTTCGGATTGGGTGCAGTCCGCGCTAGACCGTAAGATGGTCCAGGAACCGGGGAAGAATTTTTGTTATGACAGCCCTGGCATGCACTTGCTATCGGCGATCCTGCAGGAGTCAACGGGGATGACGGCGCTTGATTTTGCCCGCCAATACCTGTTTGGACCGCTGGGTATTCAAGAAGTGATTTGGGAATCCGATCCTCAGGGTTACACGCATGGCTGGGGTGACTTACACCTAAAACCGCATGATGCAGCCAAGCTTGGCTATCTGTGGCTCAATATGGGGGTGTGGGATGGGATTCAGATCGTTTCTGCTGCCTGGGTGAAAGATGCAGTTAAGCCACACACCAGCGCAGGCGGGGATGATTATGGTTATGGCTGGTGGGTCTCGGAAGACAGCTACTCTGCCTCGGGCCGCGGTGGCCAGAAAATCGCTGTCGTTCCAACTATGAGTGCCATCGTGGTCACCACCGGCAGCGGTTTCGAGTATGATGACATAGACCCATACCTGAACGCATCCGTCATTGATCCAACCAAGCCTTTACCGGCGAATCCTGCTGGTGTCGCTCAGCTCGAGGCAGCGCTAACCAGCCTGGTTAAGCCGCCACCTCCCCTGCCAGTTGGACCCCTGCCCGAAATCGCTCAAGCGATTTCGGTTAAGACCTATGTGTTTGAACCTAATTCGGTCATGCTAGACAGCCTACGCCTCGAGTTCAACGACCCTGCGGAGGCAATAATGTATTTGAGGTTTCAGGGTAATGACGTGATCTGGAGGATTGGTCTGGATAATAAATATCGCCAGTCATCGGATGGGTCGGAAATGCGTGGCTATTGGGAGAATGACCAGACTTTTGTCATTGAAGTCTTCGATGTGGGCCTGAGTACCCGGCAATTAACGCTCACGGATGATCACGTGGTTGTCGACGCCCCTGGCGTGAGGCTCGAAGGCCAGGTAGAAAATCCTTAAGGTTTTTAGCTGGTCCAATGGTGCAGGGTGTAGTGCTGGGATGTGGTTACCTGCATGGTATTTCCAGCGACCAAGGTGGCGCCTTCAAAGACCACAAAACCCACCTGCGTGGGCTATATTTTGCCTGGTAAGAAATTACCTGATACTATGAATGCCAGATAACCTGATCCCTTATGTATTGGCAGGCAGGAGTTTCTCTCCCTGATTCATGTGGTCTTCCATCAGGCAACGGGTATGCTCGATCATGCCGTCCAGCATTCCTTGACCCATGAGTGAGAGGTCATCCGTCGTCAGAGGGTTCGAAAATGTGAGTCGCGGGCTGATGCTGATTGAATTTGGAAAAATCATCTGCTGGATAACCTGCAGGAATTCAGCCACACTGCGCTGCTTGTGGTCATCACCCATCAAGCGCACGATTGGGTTCCAGCGCCAACGCGCCGATAACACTCCACTGACCACCGTCAGCAAGACGCGCGTCTGCGGGACGTGACGTAATATTATCTCGATACTGGGAGACCACTTCCCAAGGTCATGGACGGCTTCGGGAGATAGAGCAGGGTCTGGGTCGATGCGCCCGGTGGGGAAGATCAGCACCGCGCCGCCATCCTTAAGATGCCGGATAACTGAACGCACTACCAGCATGCGCTCATGTACATCAAGGGTGGTATAGATCAGGTTTTCGGCAGCATTACGGAGCCCTTGCACGAAAGGCACCCCAGTGGCGACGATCTTTAAATCGGGGCGGGGAACAGTTGCTGCGATGACCAGCGAGTCACACGTGCCAGGATGATTGGAGGTGATCAGAAGGGGTCCTTCACGGGGAATATTCTCAACGTTATTCGTTTCCACCGTCTGAGCGAAAACCGGCAGGATGCGCCGGGCAGCTTCGCGGAAGCCAAATTCTGCCACATATGTATCAAATGTGGTAGCCACCTGGGCAAACCGTTGTGTAGGTAACCTGAACAATGGACCGAAGGTGCGCCTTAACCAAGACTGGCGAGACTGCTTGAAAAGCCTAAAAATCTCATCAGTGATGTACTGAGTCAGAGATTCGACATCGGTGAACTTTTCCATACTTTACCCCGAGTGCCGTGAAGTTATTTGAGTGTATTGCACTAACTACTATTGTATGCCAAACCCAGAAAAAATCAAACCCTTACATCATGAAGGCATGCATAGAAAGGATGCTTATTATCGTAGGATAGCCTGCATTGGTCATGGGTATCGTCACTCGTATCAACCAGGACAGTTGGTATATAATAAATATAAAAGTGAGACATACCGTTATATAAGGGGGTTATAGCGAGGTGACATCGACACAAAAGCGCAGTTACCATAAATAACATCGTTAGAGTCAATCGATGAAGGGTTGTGCAGCCGACTAAACCAGGGCAGGAATGGAACGAATGTGTGGCTAACCATACCAACATGCTGACCCAGCTAATTACTAAAAATAAACCAATCGTTGTTGTTTTATATACCCTTGCGTTTGGATTGACGGCTTTCATAGTGATCTGGTTAAATTTGTCATGGAGGCCTGATGTCTCGGGGTTACCTCCCGATAGTGGTTTCTATGCCTATATTGGTAAAGCTATCTTACACGGACAACTCCTCTACCGCGATGTATGGGATGACAAACCTCCGCTCGGTTATTATCTGAATGCTTTGGCGTTGTTAGTTTTTGGGCAAACACCCTGGGGCGTTTGGTGGTCCGGTGTGGTGTGGATATTGGGTTGTGTGGTGCTTCTCTTCTTGGTTATCAAGAAGCTTTTTGGGGGTGCAACCTCCTGGATTACCAGCGCCATTTTTCTCATTGCATTGATGAACCGGGAGATATTCCAGGGCGGGAATTTGATGGAGGTTTATAGCTTAGCACCCCAGATAGGTATTATCAGCGGTACCTATTTGTTTTTCTACAGACAGAGGAGACCCCAATTCACTGTGCTGGTGGGGGTCTTAACTGCCTGTGCATATTTGATCAAGCCGTCTACAATTATGCTTGGCTGTTCATCTGTCATGCTGATGATGATAAGCGCACTCAGCCATTGGAAAATCCGTAAAGCTTTTAAAATAGCGCTGGGATTTTTATGTGGATTGTTAGGTTTGGTGGCAGTGGTGTTTGTTTATTGGCTGTTGATTGGCTCTCCGGGTAAATTTCTGGACACCATCTTTTTGCAAGGATTTTATTTTATCGGCGGCGAAGAGAGTCATTTCAAAGAAAATTTCTTTTATGCATTGGTTAACGTAATCCCCAATCTTTATATTGGTAGGCTTTACCTGATCGCTATGCTTGCTTGCGGTGTTTTTCTATTGGGAAAGCTCTATCAATTTTGGGTAAAACCTGTAATTAAAGAACACCTATCGTTGATTGAGTGGTGCTTGTTGATTGCGCTATTTATCGCACCCATGGTTGCCAAGCGCATATGGCCATATGC
>JBAPSY010000225.1:0-3134 GCA_049281855.1 Anaerolineales bacterium | reverse complement strand
CGGTAATATTGACCCAGGTGTATGGGGCTTGGGCATTAGGACCAGGATATTTTTCTAAATTTTTTCAAGTCAAGCAATTGATCTCTGGTGGTATCTTCGGAATGATCAACTTTGCAGTAGGAATCCTTGAAGTTATCCTCGAGTTTGCGAAGATCCTATCGTTTGGCTTCCGTCTATTTGGTAATATTTTCGCTGGTGCTTTACTGCTTTCTATTATTGGTGCTTTGACAGCCGTCGCAATACCACCACTTTTGTATATTTTTGAGGTGTTCTTCGGAACCATTCAGGCATATGTGTTTTTTCTGTTAGCAACTGTATTCATCAGCGGTGCCACTGCTGGCCATCATGGTGAAGAGCAACATTAATCGAATTAGATACTATTAGGATAAGGAGTTAATCAAGATGAACGATCCCGTAGCATTTGTAGCAGCTTTGAAATTATTAGGTGCTGGCATGGCCATGATGGGTGCGATTGGGGCTGGTGTTGGTGTGGGGCTTGCAGCGTCAGGTGGTGTGCAGGCAATGGGACGAAACCCAGATGCAGCTGGAATCATCCAGACGAACATGATCTTGGGTATGGCGTTTGCTGAGGCAGTAGCCATTTACGCTCTGGCAGTTGCCCTGATCATCATCTTCGCCGCTTAAGACTGTTAGGAGAAAATCTACAATGGCCAAACTTGGTCTTAATTTAGGTTTCTTATTATTCCAAATCTTCAACTTCGCCGTCCTGTGCATCCTATTATATGCATGGGCATACAAGCCTATCCTTAAGATGCTTGAAAACCGCAAGCAGAAGATTGCCCAGGGATTGGAAGATGCCCGCATAGCCAGTGAAGCCCGGGCGAATGCAGAGCAGGATGCAGCGAAGATCCTGGCGGAAGCTCAAAGTAAAGCCAATCAGGTAGTGCGTGAATCCACAGATCGAGCTGAAGCAGCTGCATTAGAGATTCGTGCAGCAGCCGAAACTGAGGCGACCAAAGAACGTGAAGCCAGCCTGGCTGAAGTAGAAGCCGAGCGAGACCGCATGCTAGGCGACCTACGTACTCAAATTGCTGCTTTGGCAATCGCGGCCGCTCAAAAGCTGGTGGGTGAGTCGCTGGATGAAAAACGGCAACATGCCTTAATCAATGAGTTCTTCTCAGGAGTAAGGGCTGGCAAAGTGGAAGTATTGGAAGGAGCAAGCCTCAGTGGAGCTTCTGCTGAGGTTACCAGTGCTTTGCCCCTATCATCTGAAGAGATAAGTGCTGTTAAGAAAGACATACTCGCAAAAGTAGGCAGCCAGGCAACCGTTTCGTTTCGTGTCGATCCGGGCATCCTGGGTGGCCTGGTTATTCGTGTGGGAGGCAAAGTTTTAGATGCTTCTGTGGCAGGTCAGTTGGAGTCGCTGCGCCAATCCATCTCCTAATAACAGCTCTCATTTGTTATTAGGCTTGGGTTGAATGACGGAGTAAGATTGTCTGTGGCTGGTACAGCATGACACTTCGATTTGGTGACGCCCTGGGTATTATCCCAAGGGCGTCTTGATTATATTGTTATGAATCTATCTGAGCTTGTAATAGAATTTCCATTTCCTTACGACCTGATTAACGGTGATACGGAAATCGCGGGTCTTGCATCTGATTCAAGGTTGGTTCAACCCGGATATTTATTTTTTGCTTTGGCAGGTAGCATCACAGATGGCCATAACTACATCCCTTCTGCGTTGGAACGAGGTGCAGCGGCAATTGTAGGCACAAAACTGTTGCATGATTTAAAGGTACCATATCTCCGGGTGAATGACAGCCGGATGGCTCTAGCTCATCTTGCAGCTGCATTTTATGGGTACCCTGCTCGTAAATTGACCATGATTGGAGTAACGGGTACGGACGGGAAGACCACGACCACCAACATGATCTACCAGATCCTTAAGGCTGCCGGGTATAGATCTGGGATGATTTCTACGATCAATGCAGTGGTTGGTGATCAGGTTTTGGATACAGGTTTTCATGTGACGACGCCCGATGCCCCAGATGTGCAACGATATCTGGCGCAAATGGTCGCAGCGGGGCTTACCCATGTCGTTTTGGAGGTCACATCCCATGGGTTAGCCCAATATCGGGCTGATGCTTGCGAATTCGATGTGGCTGTGGTCACGAATATCACCCATGAACATCTGGATTATCACGGATCCTATGAGGCTTACCGGTCAGCAAAGGCGCGCCTATTCATGAGCTTGGGTTCCACATTGCCCAAATTGCAGGGTAACCCAAGAGTAGCTGTATTAAACCGGGATGATTCCTCCTTCGATTATCTTGCTCAAGTTTCTACTGGCTCATTGCTTTCCTATGGATTTCGCCCTGAGGCGGAGATTCGACCTGAGAAGATCAAGCATGGAGCGGAGGGATTGAGTTTCGTGGCCAGCGGAAAGGGCAAACAATTCCCAATTAACTGTCATTTGGTGGGAGACTTTAATATCTCGAACTGTCTGGCTGCCATCACAGCCACCGTGTACGCCCTGGAAGTAGACCCTTCGGCTGCCCAAGCTGGTATCGTTTCACTGGAAAGCGTTCCAGGCAGGATGGAATGGATAAATCTGGGACAAGACTTCACAGCTATGGTGGACTTTGCCCATACTCCCAATGCACTGCAAAAGGCGCTCCAATCCGTGCGCCAGCTTACCCATGGAAGAGTGATTGCTGTTTTTGGTGCTGCTGGGTTACGTGACCGGCAGAAGCGAAAAATGATGGCAGGAACATCGGTTGAGCTGGCTGACCTGACCATATTGACCGCTGAGGATCCACGCATAGAGTTGCTGGATGACATCCTGGCAGAGATGGCTGCCGGAGCTATATCCAAGGGTGGGGTAGAAGCACAAACCTTTTGGCGGATACCGGACCGAGGAGAGGCGATTCGTTTTGCCATCTCCCTGGCTCGACCAGGCGATGTGGTCATCGCCTGTGGGAAGGGACACGAACAATCGATGTGTTTCGGGGAGATCGAGTATCCATGGGATGATCGCACTGCCATGCGGGCAGCAATTTCAGAACATTTAGGGATTCCAGGACCTCAAATGCCGTATCTGCCGACACAGGATCAATAATCGATCCTATTAATATTAAGATTCCCAACTCGCCTCTATAACAGAGAGCTTAAAT
>JBAPSY010000224.1:0-8229 GCA_049281855.1 Anaerolineales bacterium | reverse complement strand
GGTGATGATCACCTGCAATTTCGTCTTGCCCAAAGAAATTGGAAGGACGCTCCTATTGAACCTGATCACGATAGTATCCTGTGTTGTATCACGTACAATCAATAATCCCATTCCATATATCGAGGCCAAATGGTCATCTACAATTCCTACCTTACCTAAGGATGGGATCTTAATCATGTAATCCCAGTTCAAATCAACCGTAGTAATGCCATCATTAGCCGTTGTGATTTCTGCTATTCCTCCAGGATTGGTATCTATAAGAATATAGATATCTTGTCCAGGTACGGTATCTAGATCGAGAAAATCTATCCGGATTTGGAAATACTTCTCATTAATTCTTGTGTAAAGCGCAATCAAATCCTGATCTGGTGCAATAGCATCAACTGGGTCGATTAGTCTTAGATCCCCATAGCTCCAATTTTGTAAATCATTATTGTCTAGGTTCCATTGGCTTGTCTGGCACCCAGCTAATAAAACTGACAAAAGGAGAATTATTATCAGGTTTTTCATGCTAATCTTTCAATTATCAGGTAGCAAGACTATAATTGATTATATTCATTCAATATTAACCTAAGAACAGTAAGATGTATCAGAATTAGATTAAAATAATAGTCATGATATAAAATCAATAATAATACAAAATAGGTTGTTATTGGGTCAAAAAGAAAGGAGATAACCTATGAAACGCATAATTTCTATCTTAATTACGATTTTTTCACTATTTGCATTCGTTCTACCAGTTTCAGCATCTACATCTTCATCGCAATTACACCCATATTTTAATATCTTAGAGGTTGTTAAAGACCAGACTGTATCAATTCAGGTATTCAATTTCCCTGCGAATGATAAGCTTCGGGTCACGATGGGTTTCTACGGCTCCTATGGTATTGATGGGGTAGTTGCGGGATTCACAGATTCCGGGAATGGTGGCTCCTTTATTGCAACGTATACGATTCCATCAACTTTGGCAGGCTACGAGCGGATTGCCATTCGGTTACAAAGTCCGACCAGCGGTTATTTTGCTTACAATTGGTTCTGGAATAACCCAGTAAATCCTCCAAGTTCAACCCCAATCCCTGGATATAGTGGTTTCCCGACATTTTCAATCGTATCAGTAGTAAAGGATCTATCTGTGACGATTCTCACCGATAATTTACCACCAAATGATACTTATTCAGTGACCATGGGTAAATTGGGAACCTTAGGAATTGGCGGAGTAGTGGTGGGAAGCACAAATTCAGACACAGGTGGATCGTTCGAGGTGACCTATAATATACCTTCAGAAATGGCAGGATTACGTCAAATTGCCATTCGTTTGCAAAGCCCAACTACAGGTTATTTCGCGTATAACTGGTTCTTCAACAATACTACTACAGCAACCCCGACCCCACAACCTACACCAACCACCACTCCAACTCCCCCAGGATACAGCGGATTTCCAACGTTTTCCATCTCAGCGGTGGTTAAAGATAATTCCATCACCATCGATGGGGTGAACTTCCCTACGAACGACACCTTCACTGTCTTGATGGGAACCTACGGTACTCGCGGTATCAGTGGGATAAATGTGGGTAGCACAAATACCGGAGTCGGAGGATCATTATCTGCTACATACAATATCCCTGCATCATTAGTGAGTGCTACGCGAATTGCCATTCGATTACAAAGCCCAACGAGTGGGTATTTTGCCTATAATTGGTTCTGGAATAATACGACACCATAAACTTAGTAGTTATTTACCGTAAAATATAAGAGGATCATATGCCTATAATAAGATGTAATAGGCGTATGATCCTCTATTTATAATTGTGATCGATTTATAGAAGCTTTCTATATATAGCTGCCAGTGTAATATCATCCGATAAATCTATTCCCTGGATGAATTCGCTTATTTTCCCTTCAATCAAATCGAGCAATCCAATCGAAGATATAAATTTGTGTTCGGATAGTAAATCGTACAACCGTTTTGTACTGAACATCTCTCCTTCAAGGGAAAAAGCTTCAGTAATACCATCAGTATATAACAACATCCAATCACCTGGATTCAATGACAATTCTCGTTCTTCAATTTCTATATCGTTAAATAATCCTAATGCCATACTGGTACGGGTAAGTTCAATCAGATCATCTCGGTTGAACTGCTTTACAACTGGTGGATTGTGTCCAGCATTGGCATATACAACCTTTCCGGAATTCAAGGAAAATACCCCATAAAAAACAGTAACAAACATTCCATGTTTTGCATCCGGAATCAATAATTCATTTACCTGCCTTATAACTGCCGCAGGGGACGATTTTTCTTTAGCCGCTGCTCTGATAAGGGTCCGGATTAATGTCATAAATAATGCTGCTGGCATGCCTTTATCAGCAACGTCTGCTATAACGAAACCTATTCGATTTTCATCAAGGATAAGGATATCGTAAAAATCTCCTCCAACCTGACGTGCAGGTTGCCAACGCACATCAATATCCCAACCAGTCAATTCTGGTAATCTATTAGGGAGAAATGTGGCTTGGATCTCCCGCGCAAGCTGCAGTTCTCTTTCCATCGTTTCGCTTTTGACTGCTTCTTGTTGTAAAAGCTCGTTCATGATAACAATAGCTGCTTGTTGAGTGATCCCCTTGACAATCTCTATCCGCTTTTCTCGAACATGTAGTGAGGGGGATCCCTTGATAGAATCTTCCTCTTCAATGAGCATTACACCAAGAATCTCACCCTTAACGGATAGGGGAAAACCAATGAGTAACCGTTCTCTCGTATTTAATGAACTAACATCTAGTTTATTGGAGATTTCTTCGTCCACATCAAGGGTGATATCTTCGATAACGTGGTAATCCCCTGGGGTTATCTCATTCCAAGATGGAGGTGAATTCGCTGTGCCAATTGGATGACAAATTATCTGATTGTTGTGTTGAATAGCTTCGATGAACGGAAATTCCTTAGCTTTGATCACCGTTCCCATAATCACAAGATCATTTTTCGAGAATCCGAAATATTGAGATTGACGAAATACAAGATCTTTTCCATCCCAAAGATAAATGATGCATCTTTTTACACCGACCAAGATAGGTGTAATTCGGACAATCGTGCCCAGTATTTCATCCAATTGATTAAGGCTAACAATTGCTTGAGCTACTTGCAACAGAGCAACAGAAATATACGCTTCTTCCTCTTGCGATTTAACCAGCTGGAGGTTTTCTATTGCGATTGCGGCTTGATGGGCTGCACCTTGGATTAACGTATATTTTTCGTCCCACAATTCTTGAGAAGAGTTAATATCCAGGTTTGAATTAGAAAAGTCGATAAGGATCGCCCCACACAAACAGTTCTGGGTAATTAGTGGAAATAAAATTAAAAGATCTCTTCGTAAGTCGTAATTTGGGAATACTTGAGTAGCAATTTCATCTGATATCGTATCGGTATTTAAGATTACTGGGGATCTGCTCTCCTTTAATTTTTCGAAGGCTACAACAGATCCAGGAGAAATATCCCATGCATTCAATCTAGCTAATTGATCATCTTCAAAACCATTCGAAGCTCTGGAGAAGAAAGCTTCAATGGATTGTTCCCAAAGAAATATTGTGCATGCATCTACTCCTATCAATCCTGGTAATATACTGACAACTGTTTCGAGTAACTCATCCAAATTGGTTATCGATTGTGTTGCCTCTGCCACCTGAAGCAGTACTGTAGAGATCCAGGCTTGATCATGAGCTGCTGCGTACAACCTGGTATTCTCGACTGCAATAGACGCATAATTTGTAAAAGCATTAACTATGGATTGAGTTTCATTATCGTATTGGTCCGGCAGATGATGCACCAAAACAATGATTCCCAACGATTGGTCATTAACCATTAATGGCGCTCCAATAGCTGAATATTCGCTTTTATATCCAAGTATTGCTCCTAATGGCTCATAATTTGAAGTAGAATTTCGAATGACAGGTGTTTCTGAATTTATAATTTCAGATAACCAAGGATAACTCGATAGTAGATATCCTGCATCAGCTGAATTTTGGATGTATTTCTCAAATAGATCTTTGGTATCTACCGAAAGGGTTTGAAAAGATTCTACGGAGGGTAGTGTTTTACTCCGAGCGGCAGCCAGGCGCAACGAGGAGGTGAACTGACCCATTCCTGTTTCATTTGAGATGGTGTCAACCAACCAAATGGCAGACGCATCCCAAGGTAGTATATTCTCCAACTCATCCAACAAATTCCATAATAAATTATCAAGAGAGAGATCTGCAGATAATATACCGGCAACATTTTGCAACCGGTCATAGATCGATCTTCTCATTTGCTCAGAACGATACAAATTTGCATTTCTGATCGCTACCGCGATATTATCTGCCAGGAGCCGGAATATTTTTATTGTCGTCGGGTCGAATGCATATGTAGAATCACTACATAGATCTAACACGCCAACGAATGATTCACCGTGGAAAAGTGGAATCACCATCTCGGATAGGGTATTTTTATCGAAAACAGATGCGGAAAAGCGGTTAACGAGACTTGTATCATCAATGATGACGAGTTCCTGATGTGACAGAGACCAGCCAACCGGATCTGTATCCTGCTCACCATAATAAGTAATCTCGGGTTCAATTCCAATATTAGAAATTCCAATCCGTTTGATTACTTTCTTATCGACTCCCCGAATTGTGAAAATGTTTATCCGAGTAAAACCGTATTTTTGATGGAGGAGTGAAAGGATACTGTTTAATAAACTATCCCTATCTAAATTTGACAAGATTGATTGACTAATATCCTTTATCGATGTTAGTCGATCATAATTCTGCTTAAGGCTATCGTTGTTTGTCTTCTGTCGTATGTAGTTTAGTGATACTGAAAATTGTTTAGCAAGACCGCTACAGAACTCAACATCCTGGAATGTAAATCCACCTTGGTCTGTTCTATCTAATTGAATGATCCCAAATACCTCATCACTGATAATAAGGGGGATTGCTATCACCAGATATAAATCTACATCACTGGAATTAGCCTGAAAAATAGGAATTATCTGCTTTTCATGATATGCCTGTTCCATTAATGGTGATAAATCACTCAATAATGTAGCATTATTCGGTAAGCTTTCATTACTTACCAGATCTGAAAATGATTTAGCCAACCATATTCTGGTTTTACAAGAAAATATTCGTTTAAATAAGCTGGTTACGCAGGTTAATTGGGATTCTAAGCTATCCTGAGTCGACAATATCTCGGCAAGTGATAATAATTCATCCCACTTACTACTATCGACGTCATTATGATTAGAATGAGGCGAGAGCTGAAGGGACATTATTGTAGAACTTAAACAGAGGAACAAAACCTGCCAGCTCTAAAGTCTCATATACCCGTTGTGGAATATTAACCAATAAAACTTCCCCCTGGTTTAATTTTTTACAGGTTTTTTGAACATCTATAAGGACCCGTAGTCCAGCACTGGATACATAGGAAACATCACTCATATCCAAAATGATTTTATATATATCATGTTTCGTTATTTCATTTAAATTATCCGATAGATTCGGGGCAGTATAACTGTCTATTCGACCTTTTATCACGACTAAATCACAATTATCAATTGATGTTACGGTAACTTCCATAACCGTATGTCCTTATAGACAGCTGATTGATGTTAACTATCGTATTAAAATTATACCATTGGGGAATATAATATACTATTAGGTCAGGCTGTTATTAACCAACGAAATATATTAGGGAAATATCGTCATGGACAATCAGATAACTCTATCAATTATTATCCCTGTATTCAATGAAGAGAACAATCTATCTCCTCTCTATTCAGAACTGACTGAAGTTATAAAAAAACTAAATCTCACCTACGAAATTATATTTGTTGACGATGGAAGTACCGATAACAGCTTTCACATTTTGTCAGCTATTCATGGAAATGACAACGCTGTAAAAGTCATTCAGTTTCGCCGGAATTTCGGGCAGTCTGCAGCATTCGCAGCAGGATTTGATTCTGCGCAAGGGGATTTTATTCTGACCCTCGATGCGGATGGTCAAAATGATCCTAATGATATCCCGAAGTTATTATCAACGATGTGGGAAGGGGATTATGATTTTGTAACTGGTTGGAGAATTAACCGTAAGGAATCTTTCGTTCGACGGATATTATCCAAAGCTGCAAATTTCATAATTAATAGAAGTACTCAATTAGTAATCCATGACCGAGGATGTTCATTGAAGGTATTTAAACGTGAGATCGTAAAAAATATTCGCTTATATGGTCAATTGCATCGATTTTTACCAGAGCTAGCGAGTTCATTCGGGGTAAAGATGGCGGAAGTCGCTGTAAACGATCGAACAAGAATATCAGGTAAATCTAAATATGGTTCGATCACCCGCACCCCACGTGTTGTACTAGATTTAATTACAGTCACTTATTTATTGACCTTTTTTACCAGCCCAATGAGGCTTTTCGGTTCCTTGGCTTTATTTTGCAGTCTATCTGGTTTTGTGATCGGTGGCAGTTTAGCTGGTTTAAAAATATATCATGGGATTATGGGTGGCTGGATTGGATTTCAAGCCTATGAAATTGGGAACCGTCCGTTATTGCTTTTATCCATCCTATTAATTGTAATTGGTGTACAGCTACTAATGATGGGTTTTTTAGGCGAAATGATCATGCGTATATATTATGAATCTCGCGATAAACCGATATATTACATCCGGCAGTTATTGGATTAATAGAGAATGCACAACTGACCGCTATTTTTTCGATGTATTGTCCACCAGGCACCGGCATGCCAAGTTTATTATAATAGCGATGCAATTGCATTCAAATCTGTGGATGGGGGTACTATCTCGGTCAAGCAAAGAGACTCATGCTGGTGGAGTTACGAGGCAGATATTACTCTTATAGGCCATTGTTGAAGGCTGTATGCACCAATTTTCCGGTTACTGCATTCTGAATTAGGAACCCGATAAAACAAACCTTTTGATCAAATCCAGGCTGTCATTCCATCACTTAATACTACGGTTTTAATATTTTTAGATTTATGCGGATCCAAACTCGCGTCACCCTAAACCTGAAGCTGAATCCTATTTCTTAATTAGAATCGCCAACCCAGCTTCCTTGTTGTTAGAGATTTTGGAAGTTTAGGCAATATCACTCTGGCTTCGCCGTGAATGTATTTAGGCAAGGAGACCGCCAGATGGGGCGGTCTCCCTGTGTGTTCGAAAGTCCGTTGGGCAGCTCTGAAAGAACCGAGCAGATTCCCTTCGGGTTTACAGCTGGTATCTTACCTTCCAATCAGAGGTAGATAGAAGATGTGGTTGAAATCCAAGACCTGCGCTGTGTTCGCATCATTATGATGATGCAGCAACAACAAGCCCAGGGAGTCGTTGGCTGCGATGGCAGCTTTGTCGTAGGTGATGTCGAAGGTGGGTGAGGAAGCCGGATCGTCAAACCACATTGGCATCCAGGTGTTGACAGGATCCACCGCAGTGAAGGATTGACGGGCTACATCGTACGACATGATATTACTGACATCCGCTGCCCCCGCCGCGTCCCTGCTATATGAAACAACATAGAAGTCGAAATCAGTGTTGACTCCATCCACCAGGCCAATACTTGTAAAGCCCACAGGCAAAACCATGACATTATTGTTGAAGATATTTGTGTTAGTGTTTCCGCTAAATCCATTTGTGTAAAAGTCAGTATTACACAAAGACGTTGCGAGATTGCAATAGATCGTAAACATGACATCGTCGGTTGTTCCGGTGAAGAGTCCTTCGTTATAATTAAAGACGACATAATCGTCGGTGCCGTCCTCATTCACATCAATGTAAACATCGAACTCAACTGAGTTGGGGGTATCCCATTTGCCATAAGTGGCAAGACCAAAGTACATTGCAGAATTAGCAAATGGGTAAAATGGGTAATCAGAAGTTGCCCCAACATAGTGCAGGTCGGCGTCATCGTTGATACCGCTACTCGAAGGCTCGTTGGGATCGATGCTCTTCAGCTCAAGGATGGATACCAAGGAACCATCATCCGTGGTGTTCACTGGCGTACCGGTGGGTGTCAGGCTGAAAGTACCTGTTGCAGCAACGGGTAATTGGATCCTATTTTCGACTACGCTCATGTTCGAAGCCGGTCGTGCAGCAATGTGTACTGGCACGCGCAAGGTTGGATTAGTAGCGGTCGATGTTAGCGTTACATACCCGCCCCCTTCGGCAAATCGTGAGCGATA
>JBAPSY010000223.1:0-2329 GCA_049281855.1 Anaerolineales bacterium | reverse complement strand
CGGTGCCCATGCTGCCCGGGACGAGCACTGGCTGACCGATGGCTTTATATTCATCCGGCAGCTCCGGAGAGCCTGGTCCGAAGGCACGCGTGGCGCCTTTGCGGTGCACACATACCTTCATGCGCTCACCATCGATGATGTGGGTCTCGATCTTGCCCATGTTGTGGCAGATGTCATACACTTGATGCAGGTGCCAATCCTTCACCTTGCCAGCCAGCACCTGCTCAAAAGCTTTACGTGCGCTGTTAGCCAGTATCTGCCGGTTGGCAAAGGCGTAGTTGGCTGCGCAGCGCATCGCTCCCAGATAATTCTGCCCTTCGGGTGAGCTAAGCGGTGCGCACACCAGCTCTCGGTCCACCAGGTGGATGCCGAACCGCCGTACCGCATCCTGAAATTCCTCCACGTAATCGGTGCAAATCTGGTGACCAAAGCCACGCGAGCCGCAATGGATCTGGACGGCGAGCATGCCCTGCTCCAACCCCATCACGGAGGCCGCTACAGGGTCGAAGATCTGTTCGACCAGGTCAATCTCGATGAAATGGTTGCCAGCTCCGAGTGAGCCAAGCTGCGGTCGCCCGCGCTCGCGTGCCCGTTTTGACACTTTGCTCGGGTCAGCGCCTTCTACACAGCCTGATTCCTCCGTGCGTCGCAGGTCAGCCTCGGTTGCAAAGCCGTGCTTGAGCGCCCAACGCGACCCCTGACGGCAAACAGATTCCAGCTCAGCCTCGGAGGTATGCACAGCCCCCTTCCCACCAACGCCGCTGGGGCAGTATTGGTTGATGGCTGTGGCGAGGTCATCCAGGTGCGGGTGGGCTGCCTCCAGGCTGATCTGCGAGCCCAGCAGGCGCACGCCGCAGTTAATATCATATCCAATGCCCCCTGGTGAGATGACGCCATCCGGTAGGCGGGTGGCAGCCACTGCCCCTATGGGGAAGCCATAGCCCTGATGCATGTCGGGCATGACGATGACGTGACCCACGAGCCCTGGCAGCGTGGCAGCATTGACCGCCTGCTCGAGCGATTTATCCTTCATCACATCTTCAAGCATACGGCGTGTGGTGAACAAGCGTACGGGCACACGCATATCCTGGCGGAAGGTTTGGGGAATCTCCCATTCGTAATCGCTGATCCGCTTTAGGTCTTGTAGAGTGACCATGTCACACCTTCTATCTTATACGTCAAATACGATGTTTACTCTCAGCCCCTGGCAGGTAGTCTGCACTGCCAGATTATGGTAGGTGACAGCCTTGATCTCCTTATCCAAATTGGCAATAGCAGCCCCACCCATCACAGCCTGCAGGTTGGATAGGTGGTCAATGGTGATGGCGAAGTCATCAAAGCCCAACCCTTTTTCCTGTTCAACCCACAGAAGCTCGGTCAGGAAGCGCACCAGCAGGCTTTCGGCGTCCGCGGCATGCAATGCAATTGTGCAGGTCTGGTGGGAACCCTTCTGCAGGCGCATCCCCGAGAGGGCGTACATGCCGCGCGCGGCTTGCTCCAGCAGGGAGGGCAGGTCGGGTGCCCAGATTTCAAGCTCCCAATCTGCAGTATGAGCGTGCTCACGGAAACCAAATTCGGGTTTCATACGTCTAAAGAGTATACCGTATTTTATGCACGCAAAATTGGCTCAAGAATGAGCAATCTGGCGATAATTCTCATCCAGTGTGTTGTTATTATCATCTATTTATGGCTCGCTATGTGGTTAAATTATGGAAATGTCTTGGATCGAAACAACCCTATCCCGGCTTGAAGCGCGCTTGCGAGAATTGATCGAAGGCGAAACCATCAGGGACGGCATCCCGCGGAAATTTCACAAGCGGCTGGTGCGTGAATTAACCATGGCGATGAGGTCAGGGGCACGCAGGGTACCAGACGAAGGTGACCCATCTGGCTCAGCATTCACTGCGCTCACCGCCCCTGACCAGTACACGCTTGTGCTGCCAGGTGAACAGGCACAGATCCTATTGACCCATCCTGCCGAGCTGGATGGGTTAGCCCACATTTTGGAAAGCGCGGCAAGTCAAGCGGGGATCATGTTTGCAGCACCGCCCATGCTGTGTGTGGTGGCAGACCCCCAAGCGAAAGATCTGCGTATCCAGGTTGAGTATAGTCATAAAGATACAGGAGATTCCTACACGACGGAAGTTGAGACCAGGCAAGATGGATCACGGCAGGCATCCGTTGGTGGGATGCCCAAAGCGTTTTTGATCGTCAATGGGCTGACGACCTTTCTCCTCACCGAGCTGGTGATCAATATTGGCCGGGATCCTTCCAACCAGCTGCATCTGGAAGACTTGAGAGTCTCACGCATGCACGCCCAACTTCGTCT
>JBAPSY010000222.1:0-7934 GCA_049281855.1 Anaerolineales bacterium | reverse complement strand
CGCAAACTGCAGCTGCGCAGACCGCCTCAGCCAGGCTGACCCAGGCGGCAGCCTTGACGCCCACACCACCGGGGACAGCAACTACAGCTCCCAATCCTATAGGACCCTCAGGAGATTACGCGGCATTTGTGGACGATGTGACCATCAAAGATGGCACGATCATCTCTCCAGGGGCTGCCTTCGTAAAAACATGGAGGTTGCAAAATGTAGGTACCACCACCTGGACGACATCTTATTCACTGGCTTTTGTCAGTGGTGAGCATATGGGCACCATCACGTCAGTATCCCTGGAACAATCCGTATCACCTGGTGCGCAAATTGATTTGTCGGTCGATATGGTGGCGCCAAGCAATGTGGGCACATATCAGGGGTATTGGAAAATGAAGAATGCATCCGGGCAATTCTTTAACGATTCGGTGTACGTCTTGATTGCGGTGGGTAGCGGAGGGGCAACCCAGCCCGCAGTTACCAACACTCCTGGACCCTCACCCACACCTACCTCAACCGGCATACCCAGTAACCCAATCACCAGCCTGACCATGTCGGTTGATCAAGGGACTTATATTGGCGCATGCCCGTATACATTCACCTTTGCAGCCACTTTTACCCTCAACCAGGGTGCCACGCTCACCTATAACCTGGAGGCAGGCTCAGATACACCCGGCTTTGTGTTCAGTCTACCTGGACCTCAAACGAGCACTTTTGGTCCAGGCACCTATTCGCTCACCTTTCCACTGGAATTCACTGACTCAGGGATAGGTTGGGTACGGTTCCACGTTACTGCCCCGGTGAATATGACTTCCAACCAGGTATCATTCGACCTAACCTGCACACCGTAGACTAGCGGTCTTTCACGGTTTTAATTTGTAGCGCAAGAGTCTATCTTGCGCTACAATTTATTTCAGGAACCAGCTGATCGTGAACCTCACCCAAGCCATCAAAGAGCAAGCTTATCGTTTGGGTTTTTCCCTGGTGGGAGTCACCACCTGTGACCCACTTCCGCATGCGCTTGTCTTTGAAGCATGGTTGGAGCAAGGACGGCATGGTGAGATGGCTTACCTGAACACTTCGCACTCTCGGCAATGCCGGGCGCATCCCGATCGGGTACTACCCAGCAGCCGTGCGGTCCTCGTCCTGGGTGTACGCTACCCGGCGCCATCTCCCATGATTACAAATGGCAAAAGTGACCCGCGGCCGCGTGGCAAAATAGCTGCCTATGCGTGGGGGGAGGATTATCACGACATCCTGCCCACCCGATTCCGATCTCTGGTAGAGTATATCGAATCGCAAGTAGGTCATACGGTTTCAAACCGTTGGTACACCGATACGGGTCCATTGCTGGAGCGCGAGCTGGCACAGCGAGCTGGACTGGGATGGATTGGTAAAAATACCTGCCTGATCAACCCTGATAAAGGATCATATTTTTTGCTGGCGGAAATAATGCTTGGAGTGGAACTCGAGCCCGACCCACCTTTTATCGCTGATCGCTGCGGCAGTTGCACGCGTTGCATCGATGCTTGCCCGACAGGCTGCATCCTGCGTGACCGCACTCTGGATGCCCGTCGGTGCATCTCTTACCTAACGATCGAGTTAAAGGGGTCGATCCCGGTCGAGAATCGATCGCTGATGGATGGATGGGTATTTGGTTGTGACGTTTGCCAGCAGGTGTGCCCATGGAACCGGTTTGCAGATTCAGAGGTTGACCCAGCATTCGACTACTCCCTGACTCGATTGAGCCCCGATTTGCTGGATGAGATGACACTTCCTGCAGGGGATTTCAACCAAAAATACCGCCGTAGCCCGCTAAGGCGCGCCAAATACAGAGGTTATCTGCGTAATGTTGCAGTGGCGCTCGGTAATCTGCGCAATCCGGAAGCCATAACACCGCTTACCCAGGCTCTGTTGCTTAACCACGAGCCGTTGGTACGGGCGCACACTGCCTGGGCGCTTGGGCAAATCGGCAGCGAAAGCGCCAGGCAAGCCCTGGAAAGGGCTGCCAGCGATGAAAATGACCCGATAGTGAAGTTGGAAATCCAGGCTTCCTTGGCTTATGGATAACAAGCATCTATATACCATGATCAACGGCGTTAGCAAGAACCGGCATATGAACAATGCCGCAGCGCTTTTATTGGCGCTCTGGCTCGTCGTGAGTGGATGCCAACTCACAGGCTTATCCTTACCGCCAACAGCCATATCACCAATATCCGTACCACCAACCCCCATACCATTCACACCCACCCCCACACTGGTTGTAGTGTCGCTCCCCTTTATTAGGCAGTCTGCAACGCAGGTGAGCCCCACACCTGACGTGAGCAGTACAGCCAGCTCAGCGCCGACTGTTACAATCCTTCCAGTAGAAACTCCCACACTCCCACCAGCGCCGCAGATCACCTTGCTGTTCACCGGGGTGATCGTGCCGGCGCGCTGCGTGCAATCTGCCATAGATACCCGTGGGGATGCGAACTATGTTTACGACGAGGTGCGAGGGTTCATCTCCGACGCCGATCTGGCGGTGGGGACCTTGAACACGACCTTAAGCGACTTGTCCACTCACACAGGATGCATCGAAACTTATGTGTTGGTGAGTGATTCGCGCAGTGCATCAGCAGCTGCTTCGGCAGGTTTTGATGTGATGAGTGTGGCTACCAACCACATCAAGAATTGCGCCGGGGCGAGCTGTGGCGATAATTACAACCGGGCCTTCCTGGACACGCTGGACAACCTGCGGGCGAATAATATCCTGCCGGTTGGGGCGGGCATGAACCTGGCAGACGCCATACAACCAGTGGTGGTTGTGGTTCAGGGGATACGTTTCGGCTTTGTCTCGCTGGGGATGGTCGAACCAATGGCGTTTGCCGGTCAGGATTCACCAGGCATTGCCGAACTAACGGATGAAAACTTGCGCACTGCCATCGAGGCTGCGAAACAGGTATCGGATGTGGTCATCGCCATGCCGCATTGGGGGCCTGAAGATACCTCGGATCCCAATAGCTACCAGCAGCATTTTGCGCAGGTGGCGGTGGAAGCCGGGGCGGATGTGGTGGTGGGCAACCATACTCACGTCGTCCAGGCGATCCAGCAGCTAAACGGGATCGATGTGTTTTACGGACTGGGAAACTTCGTCTTCGACCAGACCTGGGATCTTGCCCACCAGCAGGGGGTGATGCTGCTCCTGCATTTTAATGGTACGGACTATACTGGTTATGATCTCGTCCCCACCCATGTGGATGGGGATGGCACAGTGCACATCGCTGGTCCGGATGAAGAGGCTGAGGTGCTGCAACGCATCGAAGATGTCAGCGAAAAATTAAGGTAAACACCATTTCTAGAGCTGCTTATCCAGGAATGGATTTTTTCTCTCTGGTTTGCGGTATACTCACCTGACAAATGCGGGAGTATAAGACAATGTCAAACGACGATAAGCTCACTACAATTGTCATCTTTGGGGCCTCAGGAGACCTCACCTGGCGCAAGCTGGTCCCAGCGCTGTACAACAACCATATCAAAGGACGCATGTCTGGGTGTGCGGAGATCGTTGGCTTTGCCCGCAGGCCGTACACAGATGAGACCTTTCGCCAGCGCCTGAAGGAAGGGGTGCAGACCTTCAGCCCGGAAAGCTTAGATCAAGTGCGGTGGGAGGAGTTTTCTTCGAAGCTGATTTACTTTCAGGGAAACCTGGACATCCCCGAGGATTTTAAGCGCCTACATGATTTTCTGGACCAGCGTGAAGCCAAACCAGTTAACCGGCTCTACTACCTGGCTACGGCTCCAGAGCATTACATCCCTGTGGTCAACTGCCTGGGTCAGGCAGGTTTAGCAGACCAAAGTGAGGGTTGGCGCCGGATCATCGTCGAGAAGCCCTTTGGACGCGATCTTAGTTCTGCGCGTGAGCTGAACAAAACCCTGCATTCGGTTTTCGATGAAAGCCAGGTTTACCGGATCGATCACTACCTGGGTAAGGAAACCGCCCAGAATATCCTGTTTTTCCGTTTTGCCAATATCGTATTCGAACCCATCTGGAACCGGCGCTATGTGGACAACGTCCAGCTTACGGTGGGTGAGACGGTGGACATCGAGCACCGGGCGGACTATTATGACAGTGTGGGGGTATTACGGGATATGTTCCAAAACCACCTATTACAGCTTCTCTCTCTGGTGGCGATGGAACCCCCGGCTTCTTTTGAGGCGGATGCGGTACGCAATGAAACCTTCAAGCTGCTGTCCTCCATCCGACCGGTGACCCTTACCGATACGGTGCGCGCCCAATACGAAGGCTACCAACAAACCGAGGGTGTCGTTTTAGATTCCCAAACACCGACCTATGCTGCGATTAAGCTATATATTGATAACTGGCGCTGGAAAGGTGTGCCATTCTACCTGCGTTCGGGTAAGAGCCTGGCGGCGAAAACTTCACAAGTCATTGTCGAGTTCCAGCGGCCACCACATCTGATGTTCCGCTTGCCGGACGAGTACAAATTCATCCCCAATATATTGTCGCTGTGCATCCAGCCAGATGAAGGCATTCACCTGATGTTTGAAGCCAAGGTACCCGATTCTGACCAGGACATGCGCTCGGTGGATATGGAATTTCACTACCGTGACTCTTTCACAGGAGTTTTACCGGATGCCTACGAGCGGCTAATCCTGGAAGCCCTGCGTGGAGATGCATCCCTCTTCACCCGTTCGGATGGGATCGAAGCTGCCTGGAAGCTGATCGATTCGATCGCCAATGGCTGGGAAACCAACAATATCCCCGACCTATCCCTTTATCGTCGCGAAAGCTGGGGACCGTCTGAGGCAAATGCACTATTGGCTCGCGATGGCAGGTTGTGGCGTTTGGGCTGTGTGGATGAATGACCTTCAGCCTTCGGCATAGATTGACCGATACGTTTCAGTCTGATACACTCTAGATATGTCACAGTCGCTTTATCGAAAATGGCGCCCGTTCCATTGGGACCAGGTCATTGGTCAGGAACACGTGGTGCAAACGCTGCGTAATGCCGTCACTGGTGACCGGGTGGCGCATGCTTATCTATTTGCGGGTCCGCGCGGCACGGGCAAGACCTCCACAGCGCGCATCCTGGCGAAAGCGGTCAATTGCCTGGATGAGGATTTAGCCAACCGACCGTGCAACCAGTGTGCGCACTGTTTGGCAGTTAACCAGGGGCGTTTCCTTGATTTGATCGAGATCGATGCAGCCTCCAATACCAGTGTGGATGATGTGCGTAACCTGCGTGACAAGATCAATTTCTCTCCCAACCAGGGACGTTATAAAGTTTATATCATTGATGAAGTACACATGTTGTCCACGGCTGCTTTCAATGCCCTGCTCAAGACCCTGGAAGAGCCACCGCAGCACGCCATTTTCATCCTGGCAACCACCGAGGTGCACAAAATTCCCGCGACGGTACTTTCGCGCTGCCAACGGCATGAATTTCGCCGCATACCGGTGAAGGAAATCGTAGAAAATTTGAAGATGCTGGCGGATGAGGAGAAAATCAAAGCGGATCCGGAAGCACTTAGCTTGGTTGCCCGCCAGGCGACGGGCTCGATGCGCGATGCGATCTCGTTACTAGACCAGCTGGCCTCGGCGGGTAAAAGCATTACCCTGCAATTAGCCCAGGACGTGTTAGGCACTGCCACTAGTCAGGCGGTGCTTGAGGTGATCGAAGCCATGCTAAAGCGCCAATCCGCTCAGGGGTTGGAGGCGATCCATCGCAGCCTGGATTCTGGCTCCGACCCACGCCAGTTTGCCCGTCAGATCGTGGATTACCTACGCAGCCTTTTATTGGTGGCAATGGGCAATGCCGCCCAAGTGGATGCCACCGCCGAATTACGCACACAAATGGCACGTCACGCTCAGGCACTTACTGTGACTGAATTGCTCAGGATTATTCAAATTTTTAACCAGGCAGCGATGGAAACACGCAGCAGCTGGCAGCCATCCTTGCCGTTGGAGATGGCTTTTATTGAAGCCATTTCATTGGGCAGCACGGCCTCAGAGAATAAATCCGCACCGGCCGAACCGGCTGCACCAACGACCTCATCGAACGCCTCCGAGGGTAAGCCTGCCAGTTCACCAGGCACCTTAAAAGAATCCCGGTCCGAGTTAAAAGAATCAAGGGAAATGACGCCTGAGGACGCAATCACAAACCAGCGCTTGGACAAGAGTTGGAATTTGGTTTTGGCACAATTACGGGTGCAGAACCCCAGCCTTTATGGGTTGGTGAATTCAGTGAGGTTGCGCGCCCAAAAAGGAAATACACTCACTTTAGGTCTCAGTGGTGATGCGCTTAAAACGCGGTTGGAAGACCCCGCCAATCTTGAACTCCTTCAGAGGGTGCTAAGGCAGGTCATGGGCAAGGAGATTTATGTGCAGGTAGTCTTAACCTCCGCCACGAAAAGCACTCCTCCCTCTGAAGTGGATAGTGATGGGATGGTGGCATCGGCCTTGCGTGACCTGGGCGGTGAGATTGTGGATATCCAATAATATCAGGAGTAAATTATGCCTAATAGACCGAAATATCGTCCTAGTATTCCCCAAAAAGGTGGGCAGATGGGAATGATGCAGCAGATCCAAAAGCTGCAGGAACAGCTTGTTCAAGCGCAAGAACAGCTGGCTCAGGAAACTGTGAATTATTCGGCTGGTGGTGGTGCGATCAAAGTGGTCATGAGCGGTGACCAGCGCTGCCAGTCGGTGGAGATAGACCCGGAGCTGTTGAAAGATATCGACATTGAGATGTTGCAAGATCTGGTGCTGGCGGCGGTTAATGGGGCTTTGGACGCATCGCGAGCTCTGGCCTCCGAGAGACTGGGTCCGCTGGCGGGAGGACTGCCGTTCTGATCAACAGGATGGATTAGCATATGATCCTGCCCACGCCAATTCAAAATCTGATTGACGCATTTTCGCGCCTGCCTGGGATTGGGCCAAAGACTGCCTCCCGATTGACATTCTTCCTGTTGAACGCATCGGAGGAGGTGGCAGGGGATCTATCCGAGGCTCTGAAGGACTTGAAAGCAAACACCGTTGACTGCCCAACCTGCTATAATGTCACCAGCGCCGGGCGGACAGAGTGTGAGATATGTGCCAGCCCGGAGCGGGACCCAGGTATCGTGTGTGTGGTCGAAGAGCCTTTGGATGTGTTGGCGATGGAACGCACGGGTGGCTTCACGGGGAGATACCATGTTCTGCGCGGAGTGTTATCTCCGATTGAGGGGGTTGGTCCTGAAGACCTGACAATGCAGGAATTGATCGGGCGGGTGAAAGCAGGCGGCATCCGGGAGCTGATCCTGGCGACCAACCCGAGCATGGAGGGGGATGCCACCGCCATGTACATCCAACAGCAGATCAATATCTCGGGCGTAAAAGTGACGCGCCTGGCGCGTGGTTTACCCATTGGGGGAGACCTAGAGTATGCCGATCAGACCACATTACTGCGTGCTCTTCTGGGGCGGCAGGAAATGAGTTGAGCCATTCGGTTAAGCCCAAGGGTTGTCTGACAATTAGTTTTGTTTTCACCCTTGACAACAATATTTAATGGCTTATAATCAAAGTTCGCGATTGAATACTTTTGTTCTCGCCTTTTGTTCTCGCCTGAAATAGGCAGAACACTTACAACCGAGCAAAGACGCCCTTGCGTCAGAGACTAAAGTGTTTACACTTCTCAGTCTGACGTGCCGATGTAGATTTTAAGCATCGGCGATTTAGTCTCTATATAGCCTTGACAGGCTCTAGGGGCGGTGGTAAAATCCCGCCCGCTCGATTGAAGGAACCTTAACAACTGAAAAGTGATAGGAAATCAGCCAGTCGTTATAACGACAAAAAACGCAGACTTTACGCATCGAAAGATGCATAAATTTTTTGCGGAGAGTTTGATCCTGGCTCAGGATAAACGCTGGCGGCGTGCCTAATACATGCAAGTCGAACGAGGAGT
>JBAPSY010000221.1:0-5666 GCA_049281855.1 Anaerolineales bacterium | reverse complement strand
TTTAACCCGCTCGGTGAGAATAATAAATATTCCCTGATTACATTCGAGTTGGATGAACAATTCCGACTGCATCGTGAAGAGGAAGAACGCTACCACTCATTGTGGGATCATTTAAATCAATTATCTAGAGCTCTGCTTTCCCCTGATTTGGAAAAATCACTCGCTTTGATCCTGCAAGCTGGTTTGGATCTGACGGGATCATCTTTGCTCTGCATTTATCAAGTCGGCAGTCAAAATCCCAGCTTACAGCGCATCGCAATGGCTGGAACCGACCATACCTTCCCCGAAGAAATTACAGGTCAGGATTTTTCACATCTTCAAGCACCTGTTTTATGGGTCAAGGGGAAAAGAGCGATCATTAGCTTACACCGATTGGCTCATACATCGAATATTTCCTACTTTGCATCAGCCCCGATTGGGGAGACCAATGCATTCATCGGGTTGTTGATTGCATTGGGTGAGAATTCTGCACCCTCCCCGAATCTCTTGCCCCAATTAACGTTTTTATCAACACATATTAATACGATTATCCAAGGTCATGCACTCAATACCCAGCTTCAGCAGGATATTCAGGAATACATGACCAAGGTCCTGACCAATAGTGCCATCTACAATTCCATGGAAGATGGTGTCATTATTTTATCTCCAGATCTAACCATACAATCATTAAACCCTTCAGCAGAGTTATACCTGGGTTACGCATCGGTGGAAGTCTCTGAACAAAAAATTGAAAATGTATTAATTGGCAGTGAGGATTTAAAAGCTGCCTTCCAGGTAGTTCAGAATGAGCAGCGCATAGGAAGCATCGGGAATCTAAAGTTATTCCGTCGAAATGGTGAATCATTCCTAGCTAATTTACGCGTCATTCCCATTATTAACGATGCCAATTTGAATAGCATAATTATCTTATTCCATGATTTAAGCGAACAAGAAGAATATCGCCTGAAGAACCAGCAGCTTGAGCAAAGAGCTCTTCTGGGTGAAGTGACTGCCAGTTTTGCCCATGAAGTCAAAAATCCAATCAATAACATATTCACTGGTTTACAATTACTGGCTATAAATTTACCGAAGGATGACCCGAATCAGAAAAATATTGCCAGAATCGAGGAAGATTGTGAACGCCTCACATCTCTGGTAAAATCGAGCCTGACTTTTGTCCGCCCAATGGAGTACAAGCTCGAACCCATCACGCTTGGTCAGCTGATTTCTAATCTTCTGGAACGCTGGAGATCAAGGTTGGTAAAACTAAATGTAAAGTACCAGGTGCAGGCTGATAAATCAATTCCGAATATTGAAGGTGATTATCGTGCTTTGGAACAGGTCTTTACCAACCTGATTAATAATGCGATCGAAGCCATGGAATCAACTGGAGGTATGCTATCAATTAAACTAAGACATGTAACTGAGGGAGAAGAACAGGCTCATATTGAAGTCAGTATCTCCGATACCGGTCCTGGCATTCCAGCCGAATTACGAGAAAAAATCTTCGAGCCATTCTTTACTACCAAACAACACGGTACGGGATTGGGCTTGGCAATCGTAAAACGAATCGTGACCGCACATAAAGGGTCAATATACGTAAACAGCATCTTGGGTGGAACTAATTTTGTGGTTCAATTCCCCTGTGTATCATCATAATGCTAATTTGGATTTCATATGACGGCTACAATACTGATTGTCGATGATGAAGTAAACGCACGCTTAAATATTGGCCAATTTCTTACTACCCGTGGCTATGAGGTTCTGGAAGCCGCGACGTTGGCCGAAGCCCGTGAGCAACTCAAATTAGGTAGTGCAGATATCGTATTATTGGATGTCGAGTTGCCAGATGGTTATGGACCCACTCTCCTCGGCGAGACTGCTCACCTCCCAATGCGCCCTCCCATCATTATAATCACTGCCTATGGTCATATTGATATGGCTGTGGAGGCAATGAAGAATGGTGCCCACGATTTTCTTCAAAAACCTGTGCAGCTTACGTCTCTGGAGAAGTCCATCCAACGCGCTCAAGAAATAGTGGCTATGCGCAGAGAACTTGTACACCTACGCGAATCTCAACGCAAGGAATACTCGTCCATGGTATGCGTAAACCCAGCCATGCAGCTCGTGCTCCACCAGGCCCAACGGGCTGCAGCGGCTTCCGTGTCTGTGCTGATTACGGGTGAAACTGGTACGGGTAAGGAAATATTAGCAAATGCTATTCATCAAATGGGTCCGCGCGCCAATAAGCCGTTTATTGCGATAAACTGTGCTGCTATACAAAGCACGGTGCTTGAATCAGAGCTATTCGGCTACGAAGCCGGAGCATTCACCAGCGCCGAAAAAAGAAAATTAGGCTTGATGGAGATTGCTGATCAAGGTATTCTATTTTTGGATGAAATCTCCTCCATGCCTGTTGATATGCAAGCTAAACTCTTACGTGCTATTGAGGAACAAAGATTTCGCCGTGTTGGGGGTACTGCCGAGGTCCATGTAGACGTCCAGATAATTGCCGCCTCCAATCGCGATCTGATTGCTGCCATGGATAAAGGGGAATTCCGTCATGACTTATACTACCGGCTTAAAGTTGTGGATCTTCATCTCCCGCCTCTTAAAGACCGTAAGGAGGATATTCCAGAATTGGTGGGACTTTTTATCCGTCAAAATAATCAGAAATTAGGTGTAAATATTCAGGATGTATCCCCCCGTGCAATGGAAGCTTTAATCAATCACCCCTGGCCTGGCAATATCCGCGAGCTTCGTAACGTCATCGAACGTGCCATGCTATTTTGCGATGAATGCTCCATTGATCTACCCCACCTGCCGTCTGAGGTGATTAAAGCAGCCCAATAAGGACATCCCGTTATTTTATGTGGGATGTTTGATGACTCGTCCCCCTACTGATCCCAAATGGTATAACTTCTTGAAAAGCACACCTGGGGAGAAACTGCTCCAAGTACACATACTTCATACTGAACGATCGCGCCGTTAGGCCCATTAATTGGATCAAGCTCGATTCTCGTTATACCGTCTTTCCCAGTCGGCTTTAATGTATATGTTTTAGTTATTCCATTAGGCTGTTTTACTACCAACGAAAATTCAATTCCACTCATCGGAGCATCATTCTGTACTGCTTCGATATTTATCCCTTGTTTCTGACCAGAAGGGATCAGTGGATAATCCTCCCAGGCATTTATTTGCAGTGCATCGGTAAAAGATGAACCAGAAATGCTGCTGTTCTCACCGATGGATAGAACTTCAGAACCAAGCATATGAGGTCTGATTTGTAAATCTTTTGGCGCTGTCGGATGATATTCCAAACAAATGTTGGTAAAACATTGTGAATATCCCCCATCCGTTAGGCTGTGATATTCAGTGACCGGATCTCCGGAATATACTATGGTTCCATGCTCATCGATGTAATTAGTAAACGAATTTGGAACATTGTAGCCGAGTCCATCTTGCGTTTGATAAAAGGACAACCAGTCTTCTTTTACAGGTTCTCCTGGCTGGTCGCCTTGAATTCCAAGCCATGCAGGTAGTGGTCTGGGTCTGATCTGGTTCCCATCGGATGGATTGATATACATGATCACATTTTCAAACACCATTTCATAATTACCATCTGATCCTAACCGTGGAGACGCTAATGGAGCGCCAGTAAACCCATATCCGAGGCTCTCTGATGCCTGAAGGAATAATTGCTCAGTTGCACTAAAATCTCTTGAGTAGGAGGCTGTTGGCGGGGTCGAGTCAGATACTCGATATTGGCAATTACTCCCACACATCCAAGATCCATATGGCATCAGGTGTATTTGCCCAGGTGGATCGGAATAATTTCTATAGAATCCTATCCCTTCAAAATACTGTTCATAACGCTGTTTTGCATCATTAGCCACCACACTAGTAACTGGCAGGCCAATGATATCAGGTCCATATTGATCATAAAAAGACCAAATCTCCTCCCATATTCGGTGGCCATTTACATACAATGTATTGGCGTCTGACGGGGAAGGTTCAACGAGACCATTGATTTGCCATTCAACCGATGCGATGGGAGAAAACCGGAAGCGGCTGAGCGGAACTTGATTTGGATCATAAACCATGAGACCTGAGACGACATATTGATATGTCTCTCCCTCATCCATAAAAGAAGGGGAAATCGCAGGACCAAGGGTTTTATCGCCCCCAAATTCCCTGTAAAAATCTGAGAAAGTCGAATCTATAGAATATATCCCGCGGGAGGAGGGTTCAGGTGAAGCGGTGCATGCATTTATCAATACAATGATCAGCAAGCCGACAATACTAAATGCCAACCTGCCTTTCAATGAAAACATACTCCTCCACGCCGATGAAAAATCTGACAATTATCAAAATACAGAGCAGACAATATCCCGAAAAAACCGGGGGTTCCCTGCTGCTCTGAGATTCATTATACATTGAATCAAACCAACTGGATAGTAACCGAAGTTGCGGTTGCCTGGCATACCTCTTGCATCAAGTTGTGCAAAGATCACTAAGAGGACCGATGGACGCGATGACAGCTAACACCCAAAAGACCCGTTATGGTTTTTACTATTATCCCGATTCGATGCATTATCGGGAGAATGATGTTCATACCTGGATTCCTGAATTACATACATTGGGTGCATCCTGGCTCACCTTGTTGGCTCCAACCGACCGTGCTATTCCAGAATCATTCATCCGCCCAATGATCGAGGCAGGCATCGAACCAATCATTCATCTGCCATTATCTACAACCAAATCAGGAATTTCAAATGAATTAAACATTTTCTTCGAAGCCTATGCACATTGGGGAGTTAAGTATATTACTCTGTTCGATCGCCCAAACCAGCTTAAGAATTGGTCGTCTGCCAATTGGGCCCAGAAAAACCTGGTTGAACGATTTTTAGATATTTTTATTCCAATCGCCGAGGGAGCGCTCAAAGCTGGCTTAATCCCAGTTTTTCCTCCATTGGAACCCGGAGGAGACTATTGGGATACAGCTTTCTTATTTGCTGCACTTCAAGGTTTACAACGCCGTGGTCAACAGGATATATTGAACCAGCTTGTATTATCAGCCTATGCCTGGTCAAGCAACCGGTCACCCAATTGGGGTGCAGGTGGACCAGAACGATGGCCAAGAACTAGACCTTACTCAACTCCCCAAAATTCCGAAGATCATCTTGGATTCAGAATTTTTGATTGGTATCTTGCGACCACAGAAGCTGCCTTGGGAAAATCCCGACCCATCATCCTCCTTGGAGCTGGTAGCAGGATCGGTGATCAGCTGGATCCCCGGTCACCTGCCGTCGATGTTCATGCCCACACCTGGCAAAATATGACCCTCGTCCGATTAATGTCAGGACGTTCCCAGGAATACGATCCCGTCCCCTCAGAGGTATTGACTTGCAATTTTTGGTTGCTGTCTGCAGCAACGGGCGATCCTGAGGTAGTCAATGCCTGGTACAAACCAGATTCAGACCAGCTCCCAGTGGTAGCGATGATTAAAGAGTGGGTGGCGAATGGAGGGGCAGATCCACCTTCTTCATCCAAGTTTATGTCATCAGCAGCATCAAATATCGATGGATCTCGACCTATCTCTCATTATCTGCTGCTGCCTACATTTGAATGGGGTGTAGCTGATTGGCATCTGGATGCCATCCACCCATTTATTAACAAGTTCCAAC
>JBAPSY010000220.1:0-3794 GCA_049281855.1 Anaerolineales bacterium | reverse complement strand
GAATATTGTCGTTGGTCGGTTACCACTGTATCTTCGGACTCTACAACTGATGAGCCAAGAAGGAAGAATGGTAACATCCTCACAAGAATTAGGGGAAAGATTGGGAATTTCTGCTGCTCAAATCCGCAAGGACCTCTCACAATTTGGCGAATTTGGAAAACAAGGGACTGGATACAGTATCAATTACCTCACAGATCAACTTCGTCAAATCCTGCATGTCAACAAAGTATGGGATGTGGCTGTTGTAGGAATCGGTGACGTAGGGCACGCTCTAGCCCGCTACCAAGGTTTTTCAAATCGTGGATTTAGGATTGTACTTCTTTTCGATAATGACAATCAAAAAATCGGTACAAAAGTAGGCGATTTCACAATTAATAATATCTCCGACCTGGTATCGATGGTTCGAGAAGTTGGGGTTCAAATCGCGATGCTCTCGGTCCCAGTTGAATATGCTCAGCAAGTAACGAATCTATTGATCGAAGCTGGAGTTAAGTCGATTCTGAATTATGCCCCTATCAATATATCTGTTCCAGCAAGTGTCCACGTTCAATACATTGACCCCGTTCTCCATCTTCAAAGAATGACTTATTACCTAGAATAAAAAAGGTGAGCTGATAATTTCAGCTCACCTTAACTATTTTGTCTTTTTAATCAGACTGCAATCAAATTACGCTTGAGAATATCATGCATTTTTATCGCTCGAGCTGCACCTTTCACGATGCAAGTGGTAGGGTTATCCACTAGATACGCAGGTACTCCCAACTCCTTGGTAAATAAGCGATCAATCCCGCGCAGTAATGCTCCACCACCACATAAGGCAATTCCACGATCAATGATATCTGACACCAACTCTGGGGGAGTCTTCTCTAATACGTGTCTGGCTGTCTCTACAATTGCTTGTAAGGGTTCTTCTACTGCGTCAATAATTTCGCCTGTCGTAAGAGTGACTGGTCGGGGTAAGCCAGTAACCTGGTCTTGACCTTGAATTTCAACGCTTTGCTCATCATCCTGTGGAATAGCAGCACCAATCTTGATCTTAATTTGTTCAGCAGTCATTTGCCCGATGATCAATCCGTATTTCTTACGCACATAACTAACGATTGCTTCATCCAATGAAGTTCCACCTGCGCGTAAGGTCTCTCCGGTTACGATACCATACATCGCTATGACTGCGACTTGCGTGGTTCCGCCCCCGAGGCATAAGATAAGATTTCCAGATGGAGTTCCAATCGGCAGATCTATCCCGATAGCTGCAGCCAGAGGTTGCTGAATTAATGCTACATCGCGACTTCCAGCTTGAAGTGCTGCTTCGTGGACAGCCCGACGTTCAACGCTGGTGATGCCATTTGGCACTGTAATCATAACTTGTGGTCGAAAAAACTGCAAAGGGCCGCTAAGCTTACGCAAGATATCACGCAAGATGTATTCCGCTACTTCATAATCAGCAATGACCCCGTTTCTCAAAGGACGATTCACTTCGATTGAATCGGGTACGCGCCCAAGCATATTTTGGGCTTCTTTCCCCCACGATACCATCTTTTGTTCTGAGATGATGATTGCTGCTACAGTTGGTTCTTCAAGTATGACCTGATCACCTTCAGCTGCCCTGGTATTGTTCGTCCCGAGGTCAATCCCAAGATCCTTTGAAAAAATCGCCATGTTTACTTTTGGTGTTCCTCACTGGTACCAGGAAATCGACTTCGTTGTCCCCGGTATCGCTTAACTGCATCCAATCGCAAATTGGACCTGCGTAATGCTGACTCAATCTTTAGATATGCATCGCTATCTGGAGGTGGGCCTTGTTTAAGGATTTCCTCTGCACGTCTTTTTGCCGCTTCTGCCCGGTTAATATCAATTTCCTGGACATTTTCGGCTGCATCAGCCATAACGGTAATCAAATCGGGTTGAACTTCTATCACACCACCCGCGATGGTAAATATTTGTTCCTGACCCATATATCGTACGCGCAGGATACCAAATTTTAACGTTGACAACAACGGTGCGTGATTGGGTAGGATACCCATTTCACCTTGAATGCCTGGGACAATCACCATATCTGCCTCACCAGAGAACACCTGGCGATCTTGTGAAACAATATCACACCGAATGGTCATGGTTCGTTTTCTACCTGAAAACCTTAATCATTTTTTGCCAGCTGGCTGGCTTGTTCGACAACTTCGTCAATACCACCAACCATCATGAAAGCCTGTTCGGGAAGATCATCGTGTTTTCCTTCAAGAATTTCCTTGAACCCACGAACAGTCTCACGAAGAGGTACATATCGCCCCTCACGTCCAGTAAAAACCTGAGCGACATAAAACGGTTGTGAAAAGAAACGCTCAATCTTACGTGCTCGAGAAACGATCAGTTTGTCGTCTTCACTAAGCTCATCGACGCCGAGAATTGCGATAATATCTTGTAAATCCTTATAACGCTGTAAGATACGCTGCACTTCGCGTGCGGTCGTGTAGTGCTCCTCTCCAACGATTAATGGATCTAGGATCCGGGAGGTGGAGGTCAATGGATCAACAGCCGGGTAAATCCCTTTTTCAACAATGGCTCGCTCCAAGGCAATGGTTGCATCCAAATGGGTAAAGGTTGCAACAGGAGCTGGATCGGAATAATCATCAGCAGGCACGTATACAGCTTGCATAGAGGTAATGGAACCGTGACGAGTCGAAGTGATTCTCTCCTGAAGCTCGCCCATCTCTGTTGCCAATGTAGGTTGATAGCCTACAGCTGAAGGCATCCGACCTAGCAAAGCAGAAACTTCAGACCCAGACATACTAAAACGGAAGATGTTATCAATAAAAAGCAACACATCCCGTCCCTCATCACGAAAATATTCAGCCATGGAGAGGGCAGCGAGTGCTACACGCAGCCTGACACCAGGTGGTTCATTCATCTGTCCATACACCATTACAGTGTCTTTCATCACCCCAGATTCAATCATCTCACGGTATAGCTGGGTTCCTTCTCGGGTCCGCTCACCTACCCCTGCAAAAACAGAATTGCCTTGGTGGACGGTTGCAATCGACCGGATCAATTCAGTGATGATGACCGTTTTCCCTACACCAGCACCACCAAATATGCCGGTTTTACCACCCCGTGTAAACGGGGCAATCAGATCGATAACTTTAATTCCCGTCTCGAAAACTTCCACACGAGTGGATTGCTCTTCAAAATCGGGAGCAGGTCGATGTATTGGATAATATTGGTCGGCGATAACCGCTGGACCACCATCAACTGGTCGGCCTAAAACATTAAAAACACGCCCAAGGGTAGCTGGTCCGACGGGAACTCTGATCGGTGAACCAGTTGAGTGAACTGGCAGGTTCCTTTGCAAGCCATCTGTAGAATCCATCGCAACACAGCGAACCCAATTGTTACCAAGGTGTTTTTCAACTTCAAGTACCATGGGTAATTGCCCTTCTCGTGGAATTTCGAGAGCATCATAAATATCTGGGAGTTGTCCTATAGGAAATTCGACATCCACCACACCACCCATTACTTGTACAACCTGGCCAGTCAATCTAGCCATGCCTACCTCCTGAGGAAACTATATAATTCATTTTGTAACCATCGCTTCAACACCCCCAACAATATCCAAGATTTCACCTGTTATACCTTGTTGGCGTATTTTGTTATATTCCAATTGTAATGCACCGGCTAATTCCGTTGCACTGTCGGTTGCGTTCTTCATGGCGACCATACGGGCAGCATGCTCACTCGCAAGCGACTCCATGATTGCCTGATAAACCTGAAGCGCTGTAAACCGTGGCACAATCTCATCC
>JBAPSY010000219.1:0-5483 GCA_049281855.1 Anaerolineales bacterium | reverse complement strand
ATACAAGGGTGGCTTACGCTTACACCCATCTGTCAACCTAGGAATTATTAAATTCTTAGGATTTGAACAAGTTTTAAAGAACTCATTAACCACACTCCCGATGGGCGGGGGCAAAGGCGGTTCCGATTTTGACCCAAAGGGCAAATCGGACATGGAAGTGATGCGCTTTTGCCAGTCATTCATGCAAGAGCTTTATCGCCATATTGGCCCAGATACGGATGTCCCGGCAGGGGATATCGGAGTCGGTGGCCGTGAAATTGGTTACCTGTACGGGTATTACAAGAAGATTGTCAATGAGTATACCTGTGTACTGACGGGAAAGGGTCTGGAATATGGCGGTAGCCTGATCCGTCCGGAGGCAACCGGTTACGGAGCAGTATATTTCGCGGCAGAAATGCTGGCTACTCGGGGGAAGGAGATCCAGGGGACAGTCTCAGCAGTGAGCGCTGCCGGGAATGTCGCCCAATATACCGTTGAGAAGCTACTGCAATTGGGTGGCAAGATTATCACCCTGTCTGACTCAAATGGCACAATTGTCGATGAAAAAGGAATCGATCGCGAAAAACTCGATTTTGTATTGGAGTTGAAGAACCTCCGCCGAGGCAGGATCAGTGAATACGCCGAACGGTACAAAGTTCCATATTATCCAAATAAGAGCGTGTGGGATGTGATCGGGGAGCAAGGTGTAAAGGTTGATTTGGCATTCCCCTCTGCACATGAGAATGAGATTGACGGGAAGAGTGCAACTGCATTGGTTAAGAATGGTTGTTACTGCGTCTCTGAGGGCGCTAATATGCCTTCTAACCTGGATGCGATCAAGGTTTACCAGGAGAACCATGTCCTTTATGGTCCTGCCAAAGCAGCAAATGCGGGCGGAGTGGCGACTTCAGGCCTGGAAATGTCACAGAATAGCATGCGTCTCTCCTGGTCGCGGGAAGAAGTTGACCAGCGTCTGCATGGGATCATGAAGAGCATCCATAAGGCATGTTTGGAAGCCGCGGAGACATATGGCAAAAAAGGCGATTACCTGATGGGCGCCAATATTGCTGGCTTCATAAAGGTTGCAAACGCAATGCTGGCGTACGGGATTGTCTGACCACCAGGTTCTGGGTTCCTTTGCCTGTTTTGCATCACCAGCACTTCCCAAGAGTGTGGAAGTGAACAAGGGCTCAAGTTAAATTCACGATGGGGTGTCAATTACATTTTGGAATGTAGTTGACACCCTTCATTAAGGGGTAGTGACATGTTGGGAACACATGTAGACCAATCCCTGACGGATAAAATGATTGATGAGGCAATTATTGAATGCGCCGAAAAAATTTTCGCAGGCGATTCACTACGAATGCGACAATCATTGCTCCAATCGCACTGCGAAAACTGCCGGTGTGTGGCTGAATGCTTAGCGACACAGATTGGTGAGTATCTCGGACGGGTAGACCGGACAGTGAAAGCTGTGTATAGCTACCAACCGATGGAAGAAACCGGGAAAGAGCCAACTGGAACCGGTGAGCCTTATGTTGGTATCAACTTGGTGGTGTGGGTAGAGCGGAAGAGTGCGGCGTTGAGTGCCCTGATTGAAACGCTCGAGACAGTACTCAAAGCTAGCCAAAGCCAGATCGGCTGCGCATCTGCAACCCCAGCGTGTTTTGCTTTGGATGTGAGGTTGGTCTCAGATTATGATGTTCAAGAGGGCCGAGGTTTGGGCATGCTGGTACGCGCCGCTAGAATCCGTTCCATACCCGTCTGGAAGCGAACTATCCAGCCTGTATCAAATGTAGCTGAAATGGGAACTGAACATGAGCAGGTTATCTTGCCAGAGGTTTTCGACCCGGAATTGATCCCAGAGGGCAGGTTGCTGGAGCATGCTCGGTCGATCGAAAATATTCCACCCCAAGATCGGGGAACATTGGAGCACCACCTCATCGAGCTTAAGGTGATCTTGATCCGCAGGATTATCAGCGACCAATTGGCATATATCAACATTGCTAAAAAGTGGTTTACAGTAAAGGATCTGGCGGAAATTCATCGGCGGAAGATTGGATTGGGCAGGATCGGTGGGAAAGCTGCTGGGATGATGCTAGCGGCAAACATCCTGAACGAGATGGGGGACGAAGCCTTACGCGCCAGTTATTGCATTCCTGAATCGTATTTTCTTGGTTCAGATGTGATGTATATCTTCATGGCGATGAATGGCTTCACGTACTGGAATGACCAGAAGTACAAGCCAGAAGAGCAAATTTGGGCAGAATATCCTCAACTTAAAAAGGATTTTGAGGCTGGTAAGTTTCCACCAGAAATCCTAGTTGAATTGAAGGATCTGTTGGAGAGCATTGGAAATAAACCACTAATCGTTCGTTCTTCCAGCCTATTGGAAGATAACTTTGGGACGGCCTTTGCTGGCAAGTATGACAGCCACTTCTGTCCAAACCAGGGCACTGCCTCAGAGAATCTGACTGAACTGACACGAGCGATTGCAGGCACATTCGCCAGCACACTCAAACCTGAGGCACTGTTATACCGGCGTAGCAAGGGCTTGCAGGATTATGACGAACGCATGGCAATCCTAATCCAGGTGGTGCAAGGGGAGGCTTATGGGCGATATTACTTACCGCACGGGGCTGGAGTAGCGTTCAGTCACAATTTGTATCGGTGGAACCCACAAATCCGACGTGAAGACGGTTTTGCCCGGCTGGTGTGGGGTCTAGGCACACGGGCAGTCGAACGGGTGGGCAACGATTATCCGCGCCCGGTAGCGCTTAGCCATCCAACTTTGCAGCCAGATGATACGCCGGAGGCGATCCGCTATTATTCACAACAGTACGTGGATCTGATCGATCTTGAAGAAAACACCTTCAAAACAGTACCGGTGCGGGATGTTTTACGACCTAACTATCCTGTACTACGTTTTATCGCTCAAGTGGATCGAGATGGTTACCTGGTCACCCCACGTAGCCGGGTCATGGAGGATGAAGTCAGTGGGTTGGTTATTACATTTGACGAGCTGCTGCGCCGAACTCCATTTGCGGCAACTCTATCGAAGATGCTACGTTTGTTAGAAGAGCATTATCACAGTGCAGTGGACATGGAGTTCACTGTCCAGGTCCCCGATCCATATGCGCTGCCACCACAAGTGCAAATCAGCTTGCTGCAGTGCCGTCCACAGAGTATGCTCAAAGAGGCAGAAGCTGGCAAAATCCCCGAACATCTGGTGAAGGAGGATATCCTCTTCTCGACGCGCTTCATGGTGCCGAGGGGCTTGGTGGCAAATATTCGATATGTACTGTTCGTACCGCCTGAGATGTATTTTGCACTGGAGACTGCCGAAGCTCGTAAAGATTTAGGCGGGGTGATCAGCCGGTTGAATGCTGCATTACCGGAAAAGTCGTTCATCTGTGTCGGCCCAGGTCGTTGGGGTTCGCTGAATACTGATTTGGGCGTGTATGTATGCTATTCGGATATTTGTCATGCCGGGGCGCTGGTGGAAGTATCCGGCAAAGGAGTTGGTGTTGCTCCAGAGCCATCACTAGGGACTCACTTCTTCCAGGATTTAATGGAAGCACAGATATTTCCCCTGGCAGTTAACCTGGACGAACCGGAGGCAGTCCTCCGCCGTGATTTCTTCTACGACTCACCCAACTGCATTGAAGCGTGGATCAGTTGCAGTGAAGCGTCCTGCCAGGCTGTGCGGTTGATCGCAGTGGCTGATTACCGCCAGGGATTCCACCTGGACCTGGCAATGGACGATGAGGCCGGTCTGGCTGTGGCGTACTTGTCGCCAGACGAACCGATACCAGTATCGGCGGAATGATGTTATTCCAACTCGCTCAAAATATTGGTGCTCTTTCTGGTTAGTATCACAAGAAGAAGCTGCCGAACAAATTGATGGACTGTTAATACCTCCCGAGGTGAAACTAGATGAATCAATCACCATCGTGTAACCGCGTTGCACACGGTTGCACACGATTTCAGTTTTTACCCCCAACACCAACCCACCAACCCCCATATGTAGGCATGTTAAAACAGAATCCCCCACAGGTGGGGGAATTCAGTGGACCTGGCGGGACTCGAACCAAGGCTTCTTCAGCGCGATGGAGAAGCAGGTAGGGGAAAAGGGGGGAAAGCCGTCTATTACGTCTATTTTGTTCCAAAATCACCATACTGTTATTGCATATCTGTTCCCGAATTGTAAACGCAGTGTACCCGATATGCATCGGTATGAAGCAAGGAAAGGTGATCCCAAGCCCTGTCCATAGGGGAAATGATCATTGTGTGTCTTTATAAGATAGTTCGTAGGTTATAAATAGTATCATTGAGCTAGACTGGCTAACGCAATCTCCCCCAATACACCTGAGTGATTGCCTAAAAAGGGTGGGACGATAACAGCGTCAATGTTTCAAGAAGATCTGGTGAGTGAATATAGTTATTTAATAATATTAGGACTTTTCTCCGGACTTAAGTCACAAGATTCGGTTGCTTCGTGGCCCCACCGCCAAGAATGACATGCATGGGAGAGAGCATGCAGATTACATTCATTAATGCACGGGCTATATAATCAGTCTCCAGATTTCATTCAAGGTTTAGCGAAATCTCCTGGCCTTTGTAATGAAGTAAGTGCGAATTTTCACGGCTTCCACCTTTTGAAAAAAGCGTTACATTAAACCTTATCGCGCTTTTCATACCTGGATATGCTCCATTACGTTCTTGTAAGGTGAGACGCTGCAAAGCTTCATTCCAAACGATACGAACGGTCGCAAATTCCCCTTTTTCATAATTGTAGTGGTCGCCTTCATCGAAATACAACTCGAACTCGGCGTCCTGGCCTGAGTAGATATGTAATCCAAGAGGTTCATTAGTGGATTGATCAGCAAATTGTATCTCTGGGCCTATTGGCAGGATCGAACCGGCGCGTACATAAAGCGGAAGTTTTTGGATAGGCGCATCAGCAAGGATGGTTTGACCGCCTTCATAATACTGACCGGTCCAAAAATCGTACCAACCAGGTCCTACTGGCAGATAAACTGATCGCACTTTTTCTAAATTTTCTAACGGCGTTGAATTTACACCATAATACATCGGGCAGGTAACAGGGTTGATGAGTAAAGAGGGGCCAAACATATACTGGTCACGGATATCATAAGTTTTGGGATCCTCCCGGAAATCGAAAGGCAACATACGCATCATGGTGTAATGATGATGGGTGACCCAACCCGCCAAAGAGTAGATATAAGGTATAAGCCGGTAGCGTAGCCGCAGCATTAAGACCAAAGCTTCATACATCATCTCCCCAGGCTGCCCGAAGCGCCAAATTTCGCGTGGCGTATCTGTGCCATGGGTGCGGAACATCGGCAAGAAAGCGCCAAATTGGAACCAACGCACAAACAACTCCCGATATCCCAAGTCGTCCACTCCTCGATCATAATCACCGTCCCAAAACCAAAATTCAGGGCGTTTTTGGACAAAATATGCGCCAATATCCACTGTCC
>JBAPSY010000218.1:0-1871 GCA_049281855.1 Anaerolineales bacterium | reverse complement strand
CTGGATGGTTTTCGGGTTGGTCCTGATAGTTGCTCCCCCGATTTACTTGTGGTTGTTCCATCCTCGCATAAAGCGCTCCTTTCCCCGATGAAAGGTTTGAAAAACTAATCGGTTTTCTTAAGTAGCTCTCTCGCTGAGGAGTTGAAATATCCTCGTCCCCACGCTCCTGCGCTAGAAGAATGGCGGCTTGGTAACGCAATCTTTGACGCTCCCGACCCTCGAAAACGAGGGCAGGTCGAGTCTAGCGCCTAAAAATGCTTATCAGAACACGGGGCCGCCCTTTAGGTTGAAGTTGTAGAACAAAATAAAGAAACCGCCAAAGATTCACAGGTTGTTCGCTCAGCCTCCACAGGTTCTACATAACTGATTGATATCCTATCAACATGTAAGAACCATCTTACAAAATCTAAAACAAACAGGAGTTAGAAAATGAAAAAGTTTGTAGTAATCTTTATAGTTGTTGCAGCTGTTGTATTCGCTTTAGGCACTACTGGCGTTGCTTACGCACAGACCGCCACTCCGGGTGCCGGAACCAGTCTCGGTTCTGGGTTGATGAGTGGGCGCGGTCCACGTAGTGGCTCGGGTGGTGCTAACACAGCTGCTGGCGAGGGCATCTTGCATGATTATATGATCGCTGCTTATGCTGAGAAGCTGAATATCCCGGTCGCTGACCTGGAAGCCCGCCTCGATAGCGGTGAAACGATGGCCCAGATTGCACTCTCGGAAGGCCTGACCTTTGAGCAGTTCCGCACCCTGATGGTCGATGTTCGTACCCAGGCGATTGAACAGGCACTCAATGATGGTGTGCTGACGCAAGCACAGGCAGACTGGATGAAGACGCATGGTGCTGGGCAAATGGCTGGCGGTCAGATGGGCAATGGGCGTGGGATGCGCGGCAGCGGGCAGGGGCAGTTCGCCAATCCCGATTGCCATTATTACAGTCAGACCAATCCGTAAATCCAAGATTTATCAGACACAACGGGCTGTCCCGGAAGTACCCTCCGGGATAGCCTCTTTGTTTTTCCTTGACACTCAACCTAGATATGCTATACTGGGGTATAGTATATATCTTGATAAAAGGTGATTGTTATGCCCTTATACGAATACCAATGCAACGAATGTGGTAAAAAATTTGAGAAGATGGTACGCTATACAGAGGCCAGCCTAAACCCAGCCTGTCCCTCTTGCCAAAGCCAGGATACCAAAAAGAAAATCTCATCTTTTGCTTCGCTGGGAAGCTCGTTCGGTGGAACCAACGCCTCAACCAGCAGCAGTTGCGGCTCTAGTGGCGGCTTTAGCTGAGCAGGATAATCTACACCGGCCGTGAGCCGGTCATCTCGTTGGAGGTGAACATATGAAAATCCAAAACCCTGATGCAAAAGAAAAACTTATCCAACGCCTGCGGCGCATCGAAGGCCAGGTGCGCGGGGTACAGGGCATGCTGGATGACGAACGCGACTGCCGCGATATTATGCAGCAGCTTGCTGCCATCCATTCAGCCGTTCAAGGAGCCAGCCGCATCTTTCTGCAGGAATATGCGACCGCATGCCTGGTAGAAATGGACGAAAGCGCTATCCCACAGAACGGATCTGATCTTCGGGAAAAACGCGAGAAGATCATCCAGGATATGATCGTCCTGTTGGATAAGGCTCCATAAAAAAAGGACTCTATGGAAACGCCAACTGTCAAATGGATTAAGGGAAAGCAGTTTATTGGGATTGACTCCACCCAGCATACTGTCGTTCTCTCAACCCCCGATGAAGGGATTGGGGTTAAACCGTCCGACCTCTTACTTATCGCCGTAGCTGCTTGTTGTGCGGTAGATGTGGTCGAAATCCTAGTCTAAAAGCGTATGCCCCTCACCCATATGG
>JBAPSY010000217.1:0-2888 GCA_049281855.1 Anaerolineales bacterium | reverse complement strand
TGCCGGTGGTGTTGGGGTGCAGCCATGCCTGCACATTCTGTATCATCCCTTACAGGCGAGGAATTGAACGAAGCCGTCCTGCCGAGGCCATCCTGGCTGAGGTACGAGCATTAGTGGCGCAAGGAGTGCGCGAAGTAACCTTACTCGGACAGATCGTCGACCGTTATGGTAAAGATTTCCCCGATGGACCGAACCTGGCAGGTCTGCTGCAGATGACGAGTGAGATCGAAGGGTTGGAACGTATTCGATTTCTCACTTCACACCCAAGCTGGATGACGGATGAATTGCTGGATATGGTGGCTGAGCTGCCAAAAGTCATGCCGCACATCGAAGTGCCAGTTCAAGCTGGGGATGATCAGGTATTGGCGAATATGCGGCGTGGGTATACTGCTGAAGATTACCGCCGCCTGGTGGAGAAGATACGGAGCCGCTTGAATGGTCATATGCCAGGCGTCTCAATTGCCACCGATATCATCGTGGGCTTTCCTGGAGAAACCGAAGCACAGTTCCAGCGCACGTATGATTTATTGAAAGAGCTTAAGCTGGATGTAGCCCACCTGGCACGATATTCTACTCGCCCAGGAACGGTTGCTGACCGAAGCTTTGTAGATAATGTTCCCGAGGCGGAGAAGATGCGGCGCTTTCGCTTATTGGAAGAACAACAAGAACTTATCGCGTCGGAGATTGCTGCACGCTACCAAGGTGAGAAGGTGGAGGTACTTTTTGAAGAGAAGGTGAAGGGGCGTTGGAAGGGACGCACCGTGACCAATAAATTGGTGTTCATCGAAGCCGAGGACGACCTTGCAGGGCAGGTTATACCCGTACGAATCACATGGGCTGGTCCATGGTCCATGCAAGGTGAATCAATCAGGCAGCGAAGCGTGGGAAGCCTGATGAACAATTTGGCATAATTTCGGGTATTATTTAATTAGTGAGGGGCTGCTGATAAAGAGGGTTAGATAACACATACCTGGAACTTTATCCCCCTTATTTGCGTCATATGAAATGATATATTCAAGGAGGATCTTATGTTAACGAAGAGATTACGCGCATTATTATTTATCGCCGGAACATTGTTATTGCTAACGGCATGCAATTTTCCCGGTACATCTGCTCAACCGACGATCGGACCCGATCTCATATATACGGCAGCTGCACAAACCCTGACTGCTCAGCAGACCCAGGCCGCTGAAGGGACGCCGATCGTTCTCCCTAGCCCGACAACGGGAGAAGCAGCAGCGACCCCCACCTCGCCAGTGGTCATCCTGCCATCCAACACTCCCTTACCACCAACGAACACACCACTACCAACCAACACGCCTGTTCCACCGACTGCCACACCCATTCCCATTCCGTGTGACCGGGGACAATTTGTAAAGGATCTATCCGTGCCTGATAACACTGAGATTGCTGCCGGGGCCACCTTTGTAAAGACCTGGCGGATTAAGAACAATGGCTCGTGTACCTGGACGTCGGGCTATGCCCTGGTTTTCTATAATGGCGACGCAATGAGCGGCCCCGCTTCAGCGCCTATCACCAACGGCACTGTGCCTCCGGACAGTACGCTCGATATCTCAGTGACCCTGATCGCCCCAACCACAACAGGCACTTACAAAGGTAACTGGCGATTGCGCAACTCAGGCGGGGCATTGTTCGGTATCGGCGAAAATGCCGACCAGAGCTTTTATGTGCAGATCAAGTCAGTCGCGCCAACACCAACTCCCTCACCAACCTCGTCTTACACGCTTTCATACGATTTCATTGCCAAGGGACCAAATGCAGCCTGGCGTAATGCCACGACCAATCTCCCCTGGGGAGATCCAGATGATGATTCCCCGGGTTTAGCAGTGAATGTTGCCAACGTCAAGATGGAAGATGGGAGTACGTATGGTAGTCTTCTAGCGACATATCCGCAAAAAATCACGGATGGCATGATTTTGGGACTCTATCCAGCTTACACCATTCAGACGAACGACCATCTACGCACAAAGATTGGTCTGCGCTATGACTGTGGTTCAGGAAGTGTCAAATTCCAAATCCGATATATTGAAGGTCAATCAGAAGTCTCTGTCGGAGAATGGTTGGAGAATTGTGATGGTAGCCTGACATCCCTAGACATAAATCTCGCAAACTTTGTTGGTCATTCACTCCAGTTTGAGCTCGTTGTGCTAGCGAATGGCTCGCCAAGCAGTGATCAAGCATTGTGGGTTGCACCGCGCATCGAAAGATAGCCAGCGCGCACACATCCCATTGATATAGACCAAGCTCATGGCGGCAGGGTAACCGTGGTATCATAAGCCCGGCGCACCTGCCGCCCTTTTTTGTTGATAAATTAAACTTGTTAAACGAACTAATTACTCTACTTGACAGGAAAAGACAGGGGCATGTGTAACTTTGTGCCCAAATTGTTCAGGAGATATAATGAATAAGAAAGTCACAATCTTTATCTTTGCTATCTTAGCCATACCTATTATTTTGATGGGTTGTGGCTCAAAGGCACCTGCTTCACCCACCACTGACCCTAATTTAATTTATACCGCGGCTGCCCAAACAGCAGATGTCCGGCTGACACAGATCTTTCAATCCACCCCGTCTGCCACACCCATCACGCCCACCCCGACGTTTGATGCAACGCAAACTGCAGCTGCGCAGACCGCCTCAGCCAGGCTGACCCAGGCGGCAACCTTGACGCCCACACCACCGGGGACGGCAACTACAGCTCCCAATCCTACAGGACCCTCAGGAGATTACGCGACATTTGTGGCTGATGTGACCATCCCAGATAACTCCGTAATCGCACCCGGGGCTGCTTTCGTTAAAACATGGAGGCTGCAGAATGCCGGCACTACCACCTGGTCGACGTCTTATACTCTGGATTTCATTAGCGG
>JBAPSY010000216.1:0-1534 GCA_049281855.1 Anaerolineales bacterium | reverse complement strand
GCGTTAAAACAGCTGCCACGCCCATGATCCCAACCACGACCGGCAACGCCAGCTTTCCAAGCGTGTACATGTCCATTCTTCCTCCGTGTGTGTAACCAGCCAACGTGTGGGGATTGGTTTCCAACGTGCGGTTGTCTAACTGACGTTGGTGTGGCTCGCGGCATCCAAAGGACGCGCAGAGCAACACATACCCGGAAGGAAATGTCTCCACTTCTCATCCAGGCATGTGGCGCCCTGATGGAGCCACGGATATCCTTCATTACGATCCTCGCATTCTCAGGGCACGCAGCATATCCTGGGCGCTGGCCAGGGGACTGACGATGGACATCGGGTTGATAAACACCTGCTGCACCAGCATCGAAAAATAACCCAGGGGTACGACCAGCCACAGAGCCCACAGCAGGATAGTAGTCACATTACCGCGCGTGCTTGCGATTAAGGTGGCGGCGCTTTCCGAGGAGCCGACCAAGGCTGCCCACTGTTCCGCTGTGAGATGGCTGGTGTACCCCAGGTAGATACGGCTGCCAATCACCGCCAGGGCGTACATGGCGATGCCAGCCTTGACGTACCAAAGCAAGTTGAAACGCTGAGAAGTTAAGGTCAGCACTGCTATCAACCCGGCGGCCCACATGACAGCCCCGATCCAGGGCACTGGCGCGCCCATGTCCCATTGAGCGATCAGCCAAGCTACCAGCACGATTGCGGTCATGATTTGGGCGGTATGCATTGTTGGTCCGTTTGAAGCAACTTCCTCATGACGGGAGGGTCGGTAGTCGGCTCTTGCCTGGAGCTGGGCGTCTGGTAGCAGAATGATCAATAGTGCACAGGCCAGGCTGACCAGGGGTGCAGCGTTTGCCGCCAGCCAGTACAGGATGACCAGCACGCCGTTTGCCAGGTAGATCGGCAGGTCGGTCAGTAGGACACCAAGCTGGTCGAGGAAGGTCATGGGGCGCCTGCCGGAAGCAAGGTCACCAGGGTGACGTAGATCTGTGCCGTGTTCTGCGCAAACAGCACCCTGGGTTGAGTGATCGGGATGGTGACGCCCTTCCAAGTGAAGCTCGTCCCGGAGGTGGAAATGTACATCCTCAGGTCGAAGGTGCCCGGGTCAGCGAAAGGAATGTTGGTGACAAGGGCTTCGGCTGAACAGACTTGGTCGCCACTGCATCCGCCGGTTGGCTGTGCCATGCCAGGGACCAGGTTGAACTGTGGATTGTGGACGTAAGCTTCGTAATATTTCCCAGCCAAGTCGTTCACGATCCATGCCTGGCTTTCCGGATTGAGCTGAGCGCTAGCCTGGAGAGAGGTAATATTTTCCGGGAGAATTTCGGTATGCTTCACACAATGAATCTCTCCATCCACGAACTGATACGCAGGATTACCTTCCATCCACGGTTCCCAGTCATTTCCGTACTGACTCCCTGGGCCCGGGCAGCCGTCGCCATTACCAGATGGATCAGCTTCACAGGTAGGCGGATCCTGCACCTGCTCGTACCAGGTCAGCACCACCGGCGGAATGTTGACCGAACCCTGGATG
>JBAPSY010000215.1:0-1782 GCA_049281855.1 Anaerolineales bacterium | reverse complement strand
CCCAACCTGGGCAACCAATGGGAAACGAAATAATGGGTCAGGAAGACCAGATCTTTGGGCGGCATCAGGTGCTGAGCTAGTTTGTCCGCCGATTCTTGAAACTGAGCCCGTTGGCTCTCTGGAATCGAGCCGCACACAGCCTGGAGTACATCCTGAACGGAGTGTGGTTCATCATTGATCTCTTCTTCCGGAATCACTTTTTCCGGCCAAGGGATCAGCTCATCGACCGGTGTCTCCAAAGCCATCCGGATAACGGCGACCGGCGCTTTTCCCTGGGCAAGCTGGCGGTACAGCCAGGTGCGCAGGGATCTCTCGTCAAAAGTTGTAAGGGGCAGGGTCATGGCCACCCGGTAATGGCGGGAAGATTGGTGCGGGCGGCCATCCTTACCTCGGCTCCAGCGTGGTTCTCCATCAATCGGCGTGACTAACCAGCGCAAGAGTTGCCATGTTTCCTGTCTGGCAGCCCAGCGCCAAAATGTGCGAAGGCTCATACCGGAAAAGTGAGCAACCTTCTTGGAAGGCGCACCAAATTTCTTGCCGGGATGCCTAGCCGCGCCTGCTTCATAAGCTGCCTGGCGAAAACCGATGTACAACCATGAAAGTTCCACTCCAAGAAGCGGGATATATCTCATGAAGTACCCTGGGACCACAATGACCTGGTCTGGCTGGACGATCTGGTCGTAGATGGATTGGTATTCTGCCTGAAGCGACAGCACAGCCGGGCGTTTGTCAGGAACGGAATTTTTGTCTTCAGGGGGATCGCCCTCTTCAATTTCAGAGGGTTCTTCCGTGACAATGATTTGGACTTTCACTTGTTGATTCAAGATGCCGGTCATCAGTCGAGTCATGGTGCTGGTTAAGCGGCTTGCCAGCCACTCTTGTCCATAGGCGCTGGGAGTGCCAATGATAAACACACCATCTTCGAACGACACGAAGCTTGTGTTATTTATCCAGTTATCAAAAGATGCTTTCGGCATATCCAAACGAAGCTGATCAAGCGCCATTTGCCAGGCTCGCTCTGGCTGGATCGATGAGCCGTTCATAGCTGCTCTCTCCCATTCGGCTTGGGAGGCGCAGCTGTTTTGCTGTAACCAGCCCTATGCAGGAATTTGCCGATGGCATCTTCGGGGACGCGGAAAGTACGGGGTCCAAATTGAATGGCTTCAAGCTTGCCTTCCTTGATCCAGCGGTAAACGGTTTTTGGGTGGACACGTGCCCAATCCGCCACTTCGAGCACGGTTAGTAAGTTCCGGGCATTCCAGGTGCCCGGCGGTGGGTGCGTAGTTTGTGTGGTCATCTCCTTTTCTCCCGCCGGCTTTGACGCAACCTTTGCGGTCTCCTTGGGGAGAATCAAAAAGCCGGTATGCAACACATTTGTTGCATACCGGCGATGATTACTCAGATTAACTACTTATACGCTCTTGTGAGAAGCAGCCCACCCTCTCCGCCTTGGGTAGCATGAAAGCCCCACAGTAAGCACCCGCAGGGGGTGTGTAGGTTCGAATCCCACCCTCTCTGCAGCTTTAAAACAAGCCCTTTTCCAGATGGAGAGGGGTTTTATTTATTCTAGTTTTTGTTGTTTAAATTGATTGTATTACATCTGTTGACGAAAGTCGATGGGCATGTGTCCCGCGTAAATAGGGACAAATATCCCGTCCATCTGTGGATTTTAATCTAATATCTTCTTTGAACAGTTTACGAGCAGAAACGATCCATCAAAAAGAGAATGAGTCATAGGAAGCTTAATATTAGTAATTGTGTGTAGTTGGTAGTGATTTCAAA
>JBAPSY010000214.1:0-5289 GCA_049281855.1 Anaerolineales bacterium | reverse complement strand
AATAAATAAGGAGTTATGGAGTACCTAGTCTTCAAATACCCATTGATCAATGGCGCGTTCCCATGAGACCAGCTCCTGGGGGGAGAACCATAAGGCGACTTCCTTTTCGCCATTTTCTATTGTATCGGAGGCATGGGTTAAGTTTCGACCAATCTCAAGGGCGAAATCATGTCGAATGGATCCTGGAGCAGCATCAGTTGGGCGGGTGGCGCCCATAGTCTGGCGAATTGCGTTGATTGCATTAGGACCATCCCAAACCATCGCCATTACGGGAGCAGAAGTGATATAACGAATCAATCCTTCATAAAATGGCTTACCTAGGTGGATGGCATAATGGGTCTTAGCCAATTCCTGACTGACGGTGATAAATTTCGCTGCAATCAAGCGTAAGCCACGCCTTTCTAGCCTCAAGATGACTTCACCAATTAAGCCTCTTTGGACCGCATCGGGTTTAACCAGCACCAACGAACGTTCCATATTCACCTCCGAAATTTGATGATACGCGAAACGTGAAACGTATGGTTATACGTTTCACGTTGACGGATATTCATGATTTATATCTACCTGACCAATTCTTCTGCTTTGGTATAGGCGTTCAATGCTTCCTGTAACTCATCGGTCCGGAAATATGCATCTCCGAGGGTCACCCACATATCGACATCAACGGGGAAGCGGTAAAGCGCATCCTGTAAATCCTTGATGATTTCGTCGAGATGATAATTTTGCTTGATCAATCCTGTGTAAAATTCTGCTGCCTGGGTGGGAAGGCCCTGGTCTACTGCATTGCGGGCCTCCGTTATGGCTACTTGGTTAGCCTCTGAGACAATCTTGGTAGGTACAGGCAGTTCTTCAGGTGGGATGGGTACAGGGATTTCTATAGCCTTGGTGACCAAATCTTCAATCACTGGAGCTGGTGCAACTTCCAGCTCAACTGGAATGGCAGCTAATGGCTGAACAGGTTCTACGATCTCTGGAACCCAGGTGGTAATTTCTGGGTGGGGTTCTTCCGTTACTTCCTCGCCAACTTCCGTTGGTGGAACAATTTCCTCAGTCCATTCTGAGCCTGGCTCGACTGAGGCAGGTGGAATTTCCTCAGCAGCAGTTAACTCCATTGCAGTAGGGGCTGCTTCAAGAGGTGCAGTTTCAGTAATCTCTTTTAGCCAGGCAGGTAACTCATCCGATTTCCATTCCAATACTTCTTCTGAGGAAACCTGCTCCTCTTTTTCAGGTTCAGGCTGTTCCATCTCAAGCATCCAGGCAGGGAGCTCTTCAGCCTTTGGTAATTCGGTTTCGGGAGGTACTGCAGATAGAGGTTCTTCGGAGACAGGCTCGACTTCAGGCTCTTCACCTAAACCCTTGATCCATTCTGGGATTTCTTCAGCAGGTACAGCTGGAGCTGTTTCTTCAAGCTGAGGTTCTAGCTCACCAGCTTCTGCTGGTGTGGGTTCAGCTTCTAATTTTACCCACTCAGGAGGTGTGATTTCATTTTCTATAGCCGGTGTGGTCAATTCCTCCTCTTTGGCAGCCTGTTGGGTAGCCAGACCTTCCAACCAAGCGAAGGCTTCGGAATCGCTCATCGATTCAGGTGTAACAGGTGCTGACTCACCTTCAACCGGAAGCTGCTGCACAATTTGAAGTTGTTCCTCTGAAAAAGGTGGTATCTCGGAACTTGGTAGTTCTTCAGCAGTAACTGGAAGCTCGGTTGTTAAGTCTTTTTCTGAAATGGGTGGTACCTCAGCTGCCGGTAGTTCTTCGGAAATCGCTGGCATCTCCGCTTCTGGTAGTTCTTCAATCACTGGCGGCTGTGTTGCCGGGATTTCTTCAACAGAGACAGGTAGCTCTGTCACAGGTGTTCCTTGAGAGATAACTGGCTGTTCTAATGCAGGTTCCTGTTCAGAGGGTAAGGGGGTTTCTGCAACTATTTCTTCTGCTGTGGATACAAGTGCTTCTTTTGCAGGCTGTTCTCCAGCGAGATCCTTAAGCCAGTCTGGAATATCTTCCGTAAGCGCTGCAGCTGACTCTTCTGATTCAGAGATCTCAGGCATAAGCAGACTTTCATCCTGAGATGGGGGCGTTTCCACAGCTTGTTCTAATGTTTCTTCAAATGACGTTAATTTTGTTTCAGGTGCTTCAGGTATAGCAGGTTCTTGTATCATAGCGGACGGTTCGGATACAAGAGGAATTGTGGATTCGGCAGGTTTTTCTGATTGGGCGGTTGGTGTTTGAGAAATATCCAAGTCTTTAAGCCAATCGGGCATCTCCTCCTCTGATTTTGCGGCAATGTTTTCTTCCTGAGTGGGAGAAGTGGCAGGTACTTCAGGTTTCTTTTCTTCTAACCATTGAATGATCGAATCAGTTGGACCGGGTTGAAACTCTTCCAACCAGGGAGTGGAACGGTTATCTTCCGTAGATTGGGTTGGTTGTGAACCTTCAATAACGTCTTCGGGGGCAATTCCAAGAAGCCAATCAGGAATATCAGCTTTTTGCAGGTCTTCGTTTGCTGGTAGATCAGCAATTGGTTCTTCCAGTTTTGTCTCTTCTGGTGCTTCAATTGCATCACCTGAGGCAGGTTGCCAACCAGCATCTTTCATCCAGTCTGGAATTTCTCCCTCAGGTTTTGAGGTGTCGGTAATAATTTTTTCCACTTCCTGTGTATCCCAAATAAATGCAGAGACACTGGGAGGAGTATTCTCATCAGCAGAAGCAGGTGGAGGGGCTTCAGCGGATTTCAGCCAATCGGGTAATTTTTCTTCGGCTGGTTTTTCCATTGAAATTCCCAATGAGGTTGCCCAATTGGGCTGAGCGGGAGTTTCTGCGATTTGGATTCCGGATTTCCATTCCAACTTCTCGATGTTCACTGCGTTCTCTGGTACCTGATCTGAGGAAATTGCCTCTGGTTCTGCAAAAGCGTAGTATGGATCCATTGAGATTACGATCTGGCGGTAGTTTTTAACTGCATCTGATCCTTCAGCCTCTGGAAGAGAGACAGCCAGAATACGGTTCGCTTCTAAACAAGATGGAATTTTCTTTAAGATGTTTACGCAGGTGTCTACTGCTTCGACCCGTTGAGAAGTTTGGTAAAACATCTGGGCAAGCAAGAGCTGCAGGTCTGGGCGGTTAGGATCTTCGGAGATGGCTGCATGCAGTTCCGCAATTGCCTGATCGTACAGACCACCCTTGGCGTACATCCTGGCAAGAACTCCGCGGGTAAGGCGCACTTTTGGAGGTTGCATTCCATCCCTGCGACCATATAGGCGGCGTAGTTCATCCTGGATAGCGATATTAGCTGGTTGGGCTTCATAGGCAAGCTCCATGTGCCAGATGGACGCATCCAAATTATTCTCGTCTTCGCGGATGATACTCATACCGACATTCGCAATAAAATCATCTGGAACTGAAGATAAAACGCGTTGGAAAATGTCGGTGGCGTCACTGATGCGTTGCTGTTCTAAATGAGCCTTACCCAGTAAGCGGTAGGAGGCAACATGTTTCGGGAACGTGGCAAGGATATGACGGCAATGTGCGACTGCTTCATCGAGTTGTCCGTTATCGATCATGCCTTCTATCTCACGATTGTATGCACGTAATGGAATTATCGCCATATTATTTACACTCCGAATGTTAAGTATGCCTTATTCTGGCTGAAGACGCAAGTGTTTAGGAAGATTATAAAAAAAAGTCCCTCCCGAGGTTGGGAGGGACTGGTCAGGATTGAGATCAGGACTTATTCTCTACCGGGGAGGCCGGCTTCTTGCTGGTAGCGATTGCCCATCCAATTGCTACCAATAGAACGAGACCGACCAAGTAGGATGCTACCTGATTATGACTGTATTTGACGATGACAGGAGCCATAATCAGGCTTACGAGGTTGACGACTTTGATCATTGGATTTAATGCAGGTCCAGCGGTATCTTTCAAAGGGTCACCGACTGTATCGCCGACCACACCTGCCTTATGGCGCTCAGAACCTTTACCGGTATTAGCCGGAAGATCACGGGGTTCATCTTCGATTGATTTCTTTGCATTATCCCAGGCACCACCTGCATTTGCCATGAAGACAGCCAGCAATTGACCGCTCATAATGATGCCAGCAAGGAAGCCTCCCAATGCCTCAACCTGCAAGAGCAAACCGACCGCAAGGGGTAATAGAACAGAAATTGCGGCGAGGGGGATCAGCTCTTTTTGTGCGGCAGTAGTGGATATTCCCACAACACGCGCGTAGTCAGGTTGTACTTTGCCTTCCATTAATCCAGGGATGCGGAATTGGCGGCGAACTTCTTCCACAATCAGACCAGCTGCACGTGTGACAGCCCGGATGGATAGGGAGCTAAATAACCAGGGGAGGGCACCCCCGAGGAGCAAACCGATGAAGACACGAGTTTCAGATACTCGAATGGCATCCATGGTTGGAAAACCGAGCTGTACCTGAACACGACCGACATCAGTTATGAAAGAGGCAAATAGGCTGACTGCTGCAATCACAGCGGAGGCGATAGCAACGCCTTTGGTGATGGCTTTGGTGGTGTTCCCAACCGCATCCAGGTCTGCCATGATCTGCCGGGCTTTGCGAGTCTCCTCATCATCCATATCGTGCCAGCACATTTCGCCGATCCCATTCGCATTATCGGAGATAGGACCATATGAGTCCATAGCGACGTTGTTGCCAGTATGGCTAAGCATACCAATACCAATCATAGCAACAGCATACAACACATAGGTTGTTCCATTACTATTGTAGAGGAGCAGAGCCAGGACAAAACTTATGGCGATGACCACGAGCGCCCAGACACTGGATTCCATCCCGACGGATAATCCTGATAATATGGTGGTTGCAGGTCCGCCGCGTGTAGAAGCTACGATTTCCTTGACGGGCTCGCGTTTGGTTGAGGTGAAATAAGAGGTTAGGGGATTAAAGGCAACTGCAAGACCTACACCAATGGCGGTTAGAGCGGCGAGTCTCCAATCATGAGCATACCAATAAGCCAGAGCGAAAGCCCAGATAATGGTATTGACGCTGGACACCTCATAAGAGCGGAACATGGCTCCTTCGGCATCGTGGGCACGCAAGAACTTGAGAGGAAACTGTTCCCAAATTGGGACAGTAAAGGTTCCCAGAATTGAGCTTATCACGCCGATGGCACGGATAATCAATGGATAGACAATCCATTTTAAGTCACCAGTCAGGGAGACCAGAGCCAACCCCAAGATTAAGCCCGAAACAATGGTCACTTCATAACTTTCAAAAATATCGGCTGCCATACCTGCACAATCACCAACATTGTCTCCAAC
>JBAPSY010000213.1:0-21430 GCA_049281855.1 Anaerolineales bacterium | reverse complement strand
TCCACAATGGCGATCTGGAATTCGGTTTTGGGCATAGAATTTCTCCGAGGGGGATTATATACGATTATTAGGTTGGGCGGTTAATGGGGTGGAGAGATTATCCAAAGATAAATGATTCCCGCCTTACGAATGGACGTGCGAAAGAATGTCGCAACGAATTTTATGGTTCTTAGTATGTGTTGTAAGCAATGCTGGTATCCTATTTGGGTATATGAAAATGTTGGAGGGGCGCAGCGAAGCTGCGCCCCTACGGAAAAATGATGGGTTATCTGTAAGCATAAACCTGTAATAGTGACCGTTTATAATGGAAGCCGTGCGAGGACGACTAAATTCGGGCTCGTTTCGGGGTCAAAGAGTGCGCCTGACATATCACCAAAGGGGGTGAGACTCACAAAACCTGCTTCGGATAAGCCTGAGATCAACTCATCTATCAGGAGAGGGCGCAAACGGGAGGTGACTACCTGTTGTGACCACTTGCCCAGGTCAGTCCTGTTCAAGGTGACCATATTGAAGGTGAGCAAGCCATCGGGATCAAAATCATAAAAGCGCTGGAAGATCCACTCAGCTTCGGCCTCAGAATGGGATTGAGGCTCCATCCAACGGTCATGATGAGCCATCACGGCATCGAAGTTGCGGTTTTGGAGCAGGAGTAAGCCGCCGGGCTTTAGACAGGCTGCAAAATCGACCAAGGCTGCAATGAGCTCAGGGAAGGATAACAGGTGGGGCAGGGAATTCCCAAGACATATCAGGGCATCAAAGGAATGATTACCAAAGGTCTGAGCTAGCTTCCCGAAGCCAGCAAGCTCGAAGCGGACTTGAACCCGGGCAGATTTGGCATTGATGCGGGCACGATCGATCATCCCCTGGCTTATATCAGCCCCTGAGGCTTGATAACCGAGCTGTGCCAGGGCAATGGCATGCATCCCGGTTCCAGTAGCTGCATCCAGGACCAGCCTGGCATTAATTTCATGCAATTTTTCAATGATAAAGGGGAGCTCGACAGACAATCTGTTCTGCCAATTTACAAAACGGTCATAATCTGAGCTTAGGGCATCGTACATTGGACTCTCCAAGGTCGATCGACTGGGTGCAGGATGTTCGTGAATTATAGTCTATTCATGTGGATGCGGTTATTGACAAGTAATTCATGGACCCGTTAAAATTTTACATAAACTAAGCTTAAACTAATCTCAATATGATCTTCACAATTTCTTCACAGGGGAGTGGTATGCTTAGGAAAATGATGTTTTCATGGAGGCAGAAAATGAATAAAGTATTGAAATGGATCCTATATATCCTACTTGGATTGGTAGTTTTAGGAGTCATTGCAGGGATCGTCTTCGCGATTTTTGGCGGATATGGGTACACCATGATGAGACCGGGCTTTCGAATGATGGAACCCTTCCGTTACCACTTTAGCCCGGTCCGATCGATATTTGGCGGATTACTCGGCCTGGGAGTTGTCGTGCTGGTCATCGTAGGTATTGTGGCGTTGGTCAGTGCGCTCGTGCGAGGTAATCGACCAGTCCAGACCACTCCACCGGCACAAATGAGCGCACCATCACGCACGTGTTCGAATTGCGGCAAACCAGCGCAGGATGATTGGAAAACCTGTCCATACTGTGGGAACCCATTGACTTAGGATAGCCATTGTGGGGTGAAATAACATCCCCCAATATATATGTAAACCTGACACCCTACTCACTACACACGCTGCGGAGAGACCGATGAAAATGGTATCTCTGCAGCGTGTGGTTTGTCCGGTATTTCAGCAATTGGTTAAGCCGGGTTTTACCTGGTGCACACATTATGGTACTGCACTCCGAGCTCACACATGCCGGTATTGACTTCGAAACGTACAGCCTGATGATAGGGTGTGTGAGTTTTGTTTAGGAGCTTAATTACAAATTTAACCAGGTTCCAATGCCCATTGCCTTTGCCCGACGGTAGATTTCGGGCGCAACTGCCATATCATCCATTGCCAGCCCAAGGTTCACCGCCAAGGTCCGTTCCTTCAGATTTTGGCGACCCGGCTTTAGACCGGCAACGATTTCACCCAGGTCTGCGTAGGGATCGGGAGTGGTCTGGAAATACCCGACAGATTTATAGTACTGGAACTGGGCATGATCATCGGTGCTGATGCGATCCATCTGGGTTAAAGCACCAGCGGACCAATAGCTGTCAAAATCCACAGCACTGGCAAATGCGCCGGGCTGCAGCCAATCCTTCTGAATGGTGGGGGTGGGGTGTTTGAGGATAGGACCAGAAGTGACGACAAGATCACTTTCGACGACAGCCTGCTCAGGTTTTTTTACCCCGATCACCTTGACATTTAACTTGGCAGACATTTCATCCACATACTGCTGCTGCCTTTCGGGGTGGATATCATACGCATAAACACGCTCGATTGGGAAGAGGACTTTCAATGCCTGCAGATTGGTACGACCCTGGACCCCACAAGCCAGGATGCCAGCGGTTTTACTTTCTGGGCGGGCGAGATATTTGGCAGCCAAGGCACTGGCAGCGCCCGTGCGGTAGGCTGTGATCCAGGCACAATCCATAACAGAGTAGGGGATACCCGTCTCAACATCGTTCAAGATGAGAAGCCCGGTGATATAAGGCAGATCAAGCTTGTGGTTATCTGGATAACCACTAACCCATTTGATGCCAGCAGATTGCAGAGAGGGGATATATGCCGGCATGGCATGAATGAACGCATCCGGCATGGTATGAATGCCCGGTTTGGGGGGCATCTCGACTTTTCCGGCACCCTTTTCGCGGAAAGCAGTCTCGAGCAGATTAATCACAGTGGCCATATCAAGATTGACTCTGGTTACATCTGCCTGGGATAGATAAAGGAATTGTTGGTTGCTCATGGTTATTCTCCAGATTGAGGAATGGGAGTAATTACTCCAAGGCGTTATTATTATATATATTATAAATGCCTATTTGTATGTCAGTAGCTTCACCAGATAAATGGGATCAATCGTTTGGTAATTCGTACGTAGCAGTCATACTGCTCGCCAAATTCCGCTCGTAATATTACTTCCTAAACGTTTATTCTATAGATCAACCCAGGAACCAAATGCAAGGGAACCGCAAGGAGACCGATCAGGCTGGAAAACCCGATAGCAATTCCCAGGCTCATGATGATGTATGAAGCATAAGCGGGGTGGCGGATAACGTGGTATGGACCATGCTGGATCAAGACGTGACCAACCTGCACCCGAAGCCGCCCTGAATACATGCCTTTTATCGCATTACGAGCCCAACCAAATACAAGCAGGCTGGCAGCGATCAATGCCAGACCCACAATTTGCATCCAGGTGGTGTGGGTGCTGCGCAGTATTTCCGGCATAAATATGAATTCAAGTGGAGAGACATAAAAAACCACCAAAAAACCGGGAAGGATCAACCAAAAAGACCGATCCTGCCTTTCCTGGCGCACGACACTTTCCCTTTTAAGGTTACTCCAGAGCAAGAAAGGACCGCCCAATCCATAGGATAAAACAGTCAGGATGAGAAACCAGCCGGTCAGGTTACGATGGTAGGTGGCGAACCCCATATAACCCAAAACGCATACCAAAAGGTATGCACCGGAAATTAATAATATGCGAATTCCTTGCTTGACCATATTGGTATCATCAAGGGAAGCGATCAGGCATGATGATTATTTGCCGGCGCGTAATCTCCGCTTGACCAAATTTCTGACCCATTTTCCAATTTCCACGGCCATCAACATTCCGACAGCAATGGCTGCAATCCAACTCCATTGTTGAAGCGTGAGAGGCACGATACCTAACAAAGTACGAAGCGATGGAATGGCAAAGGCAATCACTACCATCAATAACCCGGCCATCACTGCCAGAACGAGAGGCTTATTTCGGCTGAGTGGGCTGGCGCGGAAGAGCGGAAGACGCATGGATCGATAGGCAAAGATATAGATCATGGAATTGACTGCGAAACTGGCGAAAACCAGGCTACGACCTTCCACCTGACTTCCGTGAGATAGGAAAAAATGACCAAATAGGGATAGGGCTGCAATGGCACTACCAATGCTGATCACACCAATTAGCGTCAATCCGAGAGGTGCCAGGACCGGTTCTTTGGTCGACTTGGGCTTTTCATCCATAATGCCTTCCTCTTTCGGCTCGAAACCAAGTACTATGTCGGAGGGACCATCGCAAATCAAGTGGATCCATAGGATTTGAGCCACTGCCAAAGGAGCAGGCCAACGAAACATCATGGCGAGGAAGATGGTCATTACTTCTGCAAAGGAGTTCGATAGCGTATAAGCAACGACTTTACGGATATTCTCGAAGATCACACGTCCTTCTTCGATGGCAGCCACGATGGTGCGGAAGTTACTATCGAGCAAGATCAGGTCGGCAGTTTCCTTGGCAACATCTGAGGCAGAACCAACCACAACACCAATGTTAGCGCGCTGCAAAGCAGGGGCATCGTTCACGCCGTCCCCAATCATGGCGGTTATCTCACCATTGGTCTGCAAGGCACGCACGATCCGCAATTTGTCTTGCGGGCGGATGCGGGAATAGACTGACACCTGGCTGACTGCCTGCTGAAGCTCTTGATCACTCATGGCGGCAAGCTCTACACCTTCAAGGCTGCGATCTTCGGGCTTCATCAAACCAATCGAACGGGCGATTTTTTCCGCAGTTTTTCGATAGTCACCAGTGATCATCTTGACCTGGATGCCAGCTCTTTGGGCAACATTCACGGCTTCTTGAACGCCATCGCGGATTGGATCCTGCATCCCCACAAAACCAGCCCATGTATATCCAGTATAATCATCCAACTCTCCCATTTGGCGATAGGCGAGACCCAGCAGGCGTAAGCCATCCCCAGCCCACTCGTCCACCGTGGTGAGGATTTGGTTACGTTCATATTCACCAATCCGGCACATTCCAAGGACGATCTCAGGGGCACCTTTAAGATAGTTGATGTGATTGTTCTTATGCGAATTGCTGGATACTGCAGTGATCATATACTTGGTCTCGCTTGTAAAAAGTTCCTCAGCCAAGCGCTCAGAGCTATCCACCAGGTCTTGAGGTGAGATGGTCATATTGGCTTGAGCGTATTCCCACAAAGCAATATCAACCGGTCCCTCCAGGTTGTTGCACAGAACCATGGTTTGCAAGGCACGTTCCTGTTCGGGCAGATCGATACGTGCCACGCGCATGCGCCCTTCGGTGAGGGTGCCGGTTTTATCAGTGCAAATGACCGTTACAGAGCCAAGCGTCTCAACTGCGAGCAGCTTCTTCACCAAGCCCTGGCGTTTTAGTATTTTACGCATTCCCAGGACCAATATCACTGTGACCGCAATCAATAATCCTTCAGGTACAGCAGCAATAGCCAAGATGATCGAAACACGCAGCATTTCCAGGAATTCTCTACCCATCAACAATCCAGTGATGAGGATTGCCAGGGTAAAGCCTATAACGATATAGGTGAGCGACTTACTGAATGTTTTCAGCCGAATTTGGAGTGGGGTGTCTTCCTCGACATGCTCCTGCAAGCTGGTGGCAATCTGACCGAGCTCAGTGCTGGGGCCAATTTTGGTCACAACCATTGTTCCACGCCCTGTGATGGTGGTCGTACCCATAAAAACCAGATTGTGACTTTCTGTGTCATTCTTATTTACCGGCTCGCTTTCACCAGTCAGGATAGCTTCATCCACTGCCAGCTTGGTGCTTTCGGTGATTTCACCATCGGCGGGAACATGCTCTCCGGAATTCAACACAACCACATCTCCAGGCACCAGTTCCCAGACTTCAACTTCGTGGCGCTCGCCATCCCGGATCACGGTTGTGGTGGGTTTAAGCAAGCCTTTGAGGGCAGTATAGGTTTGCTGGGCTTGATATTCCTGAATGAACCCCAGGATGACATCAATCACGACCACAGCCATGATGATGGCAAAGTCGTTATATTCACGTACGGCGAGTGAAACCCCGGCTGCCACCAGAATGATATATACGAGAGGGCTTTTAATCTGGTTCAAGAGGATCGTCCATACCGTGGTCCCCTTTTCAGCGGGGAGGCGGTTTTCACCGTACTGCTGGCGCAACCGAAGGACATCAGCCTGGCTTAAACCAGAACCGTTTGTAAGGTTGTTGGAGCTCGATTCATTTTCTTTGATGTTGTTCGTGACGTTCATTATGCGACCTCTAAGAGCTGTTTTTTTTAGAGATTTTGGCTAAAATCGGGGGAAATTCCTGTTCAATATTTGAAAAAAGGTCATGCGCTTCCTGCAGGCGGAGTTTCAGTGCGTCAGGTTTATTCGCCATAAGCTGCATTCCACGCTCGGTGATCTGGTGAAGCCCAGCCATCAAGCCAAGCCACTGGCGCATGTAAATGATCCAACCGCCGGGTTTAAAGCGGTAGTAATCACGGCGTGGCATGGGAGAGGCAACGCGTTCGATCAGTCCACGTTCCATCAGCAAGCGCGCCATGATGCTGATAGAGCTTTTACTGGCGTGCAATCTAATTCCCAGATCGGTGATGGATTGGGAGGGCGGGTCGGAAATGAGGAGAGCTCCAAGGATGCGCCCAGCCATACGGGGCAGTCCCATTTGCTCAAAATATAGACCGATGTCTTCGATAAAGTGTAGATCTTCGATGGGTTGATGATTGTCCATTTTGTATTACCTAACTAACTCCGTTTTATAAGGTTTTCGGAACTCCAAACAATAAAAGAAACCGTTCCAGATATTTTCCAACTGGATATCAAGCATGGTTTTTGGAATTAGATCAACCGGCGCCATGACGGCTTCACGCTGACCACGAAAGGCGCGTTTGAAAACGGGGAGAAACTTTTCATACCATTGAGCGGCGCTTTCATTCTCATCACAAATGATGATCTTCGTGCCGGGTTTCGCCACGCGGATCATCTCATCAATTGCTTTCTTCTTATCGCTGAAGAAATTGATTCCCCCGATGTGAAAAACCGAATCGAAGGCCTTGTCCGAAAATGGCAGCTGCTCACCATTACCCAGGAAAAGCTCCACTGACCAACCTTTTCGCCGGATTAGGGCGTTGCAGCGGTTCAATTGCCCGACGGAGATATCCAGCCCATAAACTTCACCGACATCAGGTGACGTGAGCAGGTAAGGTAGATTCACCCCCGGACCGATAGAGACTTCCAAAACCGTGCCACCGTTCGGCTCAAGGCGATCCAAAACCTCATGACGGGCGCGCGATTCGGTGGTGCCAAGGAAAAATAAGCCAATCTTGGAGAAGGCTGAATAAATCCAAGAGAACCAATCGTACATACGAGTAAAAGGTTTGTTGAGCCCAGTAAGGTCTTCCTCCGTGATGAAGTGGGAGATGCCTCGTTGAATGGGATATATTTGCCGGCAGGCAGAACAAGTGAGAAAGCCAGTTTCGATGGTTACACTGCTTGTCGGTGTCTCCAGCTCTAATTCACCTTGGCAGGTTGGACATAGAAGAATATCGAGAGTGGTACGTTTCATAGGTGGTGCTTACGTAATTAGCGGGGAAGTATACAACGTTTCCAACGTTTTGTAAATACTAAACGTTATACATTTAAAGTAACTAATTACTCGTTGTACTTCAACATCCATATCTGGCCTGGTATGTGTAATAGACTAAGGATTAACTTCTTGGGGTGTTCAATGAGGGAATCAATCTGTTCCCGATTACTTCAAGGCTTAGCTGTTCGGGGATTCGCAAATTAACTACCCATACATTATTTCATGCATAAATTCAACTAATTTGACGGTGAAATTAATTCATGATATCATAAAGATTAATACAGGATGAATACAAGGTAATTCAGTTTATAAAGAAATACCCAGGATAAATTTACTAATTTAATTTATCTTTTGGTTACCAACTGATGTATATGAAGGGTATTGATATATTTGTTTAACGCTGCAGGGTTTTAACCAACTGCAGAACGGTTCATCTGCTATTTCCAGGAGAAAAATTTGAAGTTGCATTCCGATGAAGGAGAAGAGCGATGAAGGTTTTACTGATCGGGGTAGGGGGTGTGGGTGAAGCGATTGCAGTTGTGGGGCGTGAACGACTCTGGCTTGAGAAGATGGTGTTGGCGGATTACAACCTAGAGCGTGCCAAAACTGTGCAAAATCGGCTGGGGGCGTTAGAAAAATTCCCGGTCGAACAAATCGATGCACGGGATATCATACAAATCGTTCAGGTGGCGCGCAAACATGGGGTAGACCTGATCATGAACGCGGTAAGTAACTTTTATAATGACACGATCTTCGATGCCGCTTATGAAGCCGGATGTAATTATTTGGATATGGCCATGTCGGGTTATTCGATGAACATGGGCAGCCACCAATGGAATCAGGCTGCAAAATGGGAGGACAAAGGATTACTGGCAATCTTGGGGAATGGCATGGATCCTGGGGTGAGTGATATCTTTGCCAAGTATGCTTCGATCGAACTGTTTGATGAGATTGACGAGATAGGGATCCGCGATGGCGCAGCCATCGAAGTGAGCGGTTACGAGTTTGCTCCAGCTTTTTCGATCCTGGATACCATCGAGGAATGCACCGACCCGCCACTAGTATGGGAGAAAGAACGGGGTTGGTTCACGATCCCTCCCTTCGAAAATATCGAGGTGTTTAATTTCCCGGAGGGGATTGGCCCATTGGAAGTGGTGGATATTGAGCATGAAGAGGTGGTGCTTATCCCGAGGTACATCCCATGCAAGCGGGTGACCTTTAAATATGGTTTGGGTGAAAAATTCATCAACGTGATTAAAGTGATCAAAATGCTCGGTCTACACCAGAAAGAGCCGGTGAACATCAGAGGTGTAAAAGTATCGCCCATTGAAGTGCTGGCAGCATGCTTGCCGAACCCAGCCTCGCTGGGGGATAAGATGAGTGGCAAGACCTGTGTGGGTGCCTGGGTGACAGGGTTTAAAGATGGTAAGCGGCGTGAAGTCTATATTTACCAGGCGACAGATAACCAGGAAAGCATGAGAAACTATGGCTGCCAGGCGGTCTCATTACAAACTGCCACGGGGCCGGTGATTGTCATGGAGTTATTGGCTGAGGGTATCTGGAAAGGGAAGGGGGTGCATGGACCCGAGGCGTTTGATCCTCGACCTTTCCTAAAGCGTATGCCGAAATATAACTTCCCTTATAAAATACAGGAAGAAGAAAGCCAATATACAAAAAGCAGGTGACCTAACAAAAGTAATCCACCCATGAATAAATCCTGAAAGGAGAAGGAGAAGATGTCTAAAATTACTAAGGGGTTAACGCTTTTAGCTTTATTGGTATTGCTCGTGATATTTTCGTCTGGTTGTGCCAAGGGAACAGCTACGCCTACAGGGCAACAGCCAGTAACGGTACCGACTGAAGCGGTTCCTCCTGAATCGGTACCGACTGATACGACTGTCCCCAACACAGTTCCGGAAAAGAGCCAGATTGTGATCGTCATATCAGAAGATCCGCCTTCCTTCAATCCAATCATAGCCGCAACTGGATATGATTCACTCGTAATGGAGCTGGTCATGTTAGGGTTGGCTGATATGGATGTTGATGGAAATATATTTCCAGAATTATCTTCAGAGCTTCCGACATTGGAAAATGGTGATGTAGTCATCGATGAAGAAAATGGGACGATGGATGTAACATGGAAGCTGAGGCAGGATATTCAATGGGCTGACGGCACTCCGGTCACTGCGGAGGATGTGGTCTTCACCTATAACGCGCTTGTTGATCCCGAGAAAGGATCCTGGATCCAGGGAATTGAATATGTGGATGGTGTGGAAAAGATAGATGATTACACGGCAGTGGTGCATTACAACACCATCTATCCAGGATATCTTACCCAATTTGGGGGATATCAGGTAGTCATCTGGCCGGCCCATTACTGCGATGCTGAGCAAGGATTTTCCACATGGGATTGCGCATCGCAACCCCTTAGCAATGGTCCATATGTTCTTACTGAATGGGTTGTCGGGGACCATATGACCTTTGAGCGTAATCCCAATTATTTTGAGCCAGGTAAACCTGCGATTGATCGGATTGTAGTTCGCATCGTTCCGGACGAAACCGTTCGCAAGCAAATGCTGATCAACGGGGATGCGGATCTGGATATGTGGACGACAGAGCCCATTATCGCCGAACTACAGAATCAGCCTAATACAGTTGTCAGCTTTAGCCCCTATACACGCTGGGTACTGCGCATCTTCTTTAACTTTGCCGCTAAAGGGACTACGGATCCAGTGGCTACTTCTCACCCTGTGTTTTCGGATGTTCGTGTACGCCGGGCAGTACAAATGGCGATAGATGCAAAAACAATCTCGAAGGAATTTTTCTATGGGTTTGCAAACCTGGTCTGGACAGAGTTCTACCGGGCACCCTACAATCTATGCGATATTCCCGAGCCAGTATATGATCCAGAAGCTGCGAAAGCCTTGCTAGAGGAAGCTGGCTGGACGGATCAGGATGGGGATGGTGTGCGCGAGTGTCATGGATGTATAACCGGTGCTGAAGAAGGTTACAAGATGGAGATGGAGTTCATCACCTATGCGGAATATGGCGAAGCGCTCGAATTGACTCAGCAATTTATTGCAGAAGAGCTGGCAGCCATTGGTATCAAGCTGAATCTGTCGGTGGTTGAGGGGAGTGTCCTATGGGCACTCTCAACAGACGGGGGGATCGAACCTTCAGGTAACTTTGACATCGACATTTGGGATGATGGATATGCTGGCAGTGATCCGACCGATTTCTTGTGGAGCTACTATACTTCTGGTGGAGCAGCGATCGATATGGGTTATAACTATGGGCGATATCTTAATCCAGAGATTGATGATTTAATCAACCAGGCATATACGCTAGATGAGGATTTGCGCAAGGACCTGTTCTGCCAGATAGCAAAGAGATTGAATGAAGACTTGCCGGAGCTCCTGCTGTTCACAACGGTTGACGCCAATACCCATTCCACACGTCTACAAGGGGTGCAATCCAACCCCAATGATATTGTGACCTGGAACGCAGCTGATTGGACATTGAAGTAGTCAGTAGACTGGTAACTAAGTATATTTAGTTAGGATAGAAGACAAGTGGGCCACTATGTAGTCAGAAGGCTACTGCAAGCGATACCACTGATGGTCATTGTCAGCATCGTCTTGTTTGCATTAGTCAATCTGGCACCTGGTGGCCCACTGGCTGGAAGGGGGCAATCGCGAACCCCTCGTCCTGAGCAGGTAGCGATCCTTAAACGACAGTTTGGTTTAGATCAACCAATATGGAAGCGTTACATTTTCTGGCTGGTGGGTAATGATTGGACGAAAGTAGATACGGATGGGGATGGCATAAAGGATAGTCCTGGTCAGGGTAAGGGTATCTTGCGGGGTGACTTTGGTATGTCATACCGGACCCGTAAGCCGGTCCTCGATTCAATCCGCATCTCCTTGAAAAACACGGTCTATCTGATGTCGGTAACGCTTATTGTTGTGGCAATCATCGCCATACCCGTCGGGGTGATCTCAGCGGTTAAGCAGTACTCAATTTTTGATATTATCGTTACTACTTTATCTTTCATGGGGCAAGCTATTCCCGAGTTTTGGCTGGGATTGATCCTTATTTTAGTGTTCTACGTTTGGCTGAAAAACCCGATTACCGGTGATTCATTGCTACCTGCTGGTGGAATGTATACACTGGGTAGTGGATTCTCACTGGGAGACTGGATCAAGCATTTAATTCTACCCGTTACCATGGGAGTGGTGGGCTGGGTTACCTGGTACTCGCGTTTTTTGCGTTCAAGCATGTTGGATGTCATCCATCAAGATTATGTACGTACGGCACGTGCAAAAGGATTGAGGATGAACAAAGTATATTTTAAACACGCACTGCGTAATGCCCTCCTGCCGTTGGTGACAATCTTTGCGTTAGATCTTCCTTATATATTTGCCGGGTCCTTATATGTAGAGATTATCTTTTCATGGCCTGGGATGGGACGTTTATATTATCAGGCTGCTTTGGATCGTGATTATCCGTTACTCATGGCAATCCTGACGATTGGAACAGTTGTAGTAATCTTATCGAACCTAATTGCCGATATAGTCTACGCTAAATTAGACCCCCGCATTCATTATGACTGAGATAAAACCTCAATTAGAGCAAGCTGAAAGTATGCGAGGGTTGATCTGGAGACGCTTCCGCAGGCATCCTGGTGCGATCATGGGCTGCATTGTGTTAAGCTGCATCATCCTGGCTGTAGCACTGGCGGGCTCTATACCTTTCGATCCAGAGAAATCAGATATGACATCCCGATATAAACCACCCTCTCTGGTTCACCCGATGGGAACGGATGCACTAGGTCGCGACTTGATGACGCGTGTCCTATATGGGGGTAGGATATCACTCACAGTGGGATTATCGGTGATGGCCATCACGCTGGTGATCGGTGTACCGGTGGGGGCGATCGCGGGTTACTTTGGTGGCAGGGTTGATAATATCTTAATGCGTATCACGGATGCGGCATTATCGTTGCCGTCTTTGCTGGTATTGATCCTATTGAGTGCCATCTTACGCGAGGTGGATGCACCTTTGCTAAAGAACAATCCGGTGTTGACCATTGCTTCTGTCATCGGCTTACTCGCGTGGATGTTCACAGCACGCCTGGTGCGAGCCTCTTATCTTGCTATCCGGGAGATGGATTATGTGACGGCCACACGCGCTTTGGGTGCCTCGAATTTGCGTATCATTGCGTTGCACATCTTCCCGAATGCCATCGGACCGGTGATTGTAGAGAGCACGCTTGAGGTGGCATACGCCATTTTGGAGGAATCAGGACTCAGCTATTTAGGATTTGGTATCCAACCCCCCACGCCATCCTGGGGTAATCTGCTCAGTAATGCACAGGAATACCTGGTGAAATATCCCTGGCTGGCGATTTTCCCTGGTGTGATGATCTTTTTATCAGTCATCTCGATCAATTATATCGGTGATGGGTTGCGAGATGCCTTTGATCCGTACAAAGTGCTGCAAAAAATCGGGGAAGTGTGATGGAAACTTTGTTGCAGGTTTTATCTGAGGATGAATGCAGCCGGATTCACGAGGAGACGCTGAAGATTTTATTTGTAACTGGTGTGCGCGTCGATACTGCAAAGGGTCGCGGGTACCTCAAGCAAGCTGGCGCAGCAGTTGATGAAGGCACGCATATCGTTCGACTACCACGCAAGCTTGTAGAGGAATGTCTTAGACAAGCGCCCAAAGAATTCAGCCTGGGGGGGCGTCGACCAGATAGGTCAATACCCATGAATCGCGGTCAATGTGGCGTGATTCTGGATGGGGGAGCAATCTATACCTATGATGCTGAAGCAGGAGTACGCCGACCTGCTATATTGGACGATTGGTACATGGCGACTCGCCTCGGTGATTGCCTGGACGATATTGATGTATATTGGAGTGTGATTGAGGGTTGTTGGGGGCATTCGCCTGGTGATACAGTTGCTTATTGGAAGGCTATTTTCCAAAATTTCTCCAAGCACGTGCAAGATGCAACGATGACCCCGGAACAGAGCCGGTGGATGCTGGAGGTGTTGCAGGTGGTGTTTGGCAGCCGGGAGGAGTTCAGAAAAACGCTCCCCGTGTCATTCGTATTATGCCCGGCCTCTCCACTTATCATCGAAGCCGACTACACAGATGCATACCTGGAGACTCTAGAGTGGGGTATTCCAGCAGCAGTCATGACCATGCCGCTCTTAGGCTTGTCGGGTCCAGCATCGTTGATCTCGGAACTTGTGCTGGCCAACTGTGAGACGATCGCCATGCTTTGCCTCATCCAGGCAGCTGCATCGGGTACACCATTTATTTATGCTGCAGCACCGGTCATTGCGGATATGCACTCAGGTCGATTTGGAAGTGGCGAGGTGGAGCATTCTCTATTGGGTGCAGCCGTAACCGAGATTGCCAGGATGTACGGACTTCCGGTGGAGGCGAGCGTAGGCGGTTCTGATCACCATACACCTTGCATCCAAGCGGGTTATGAGCGTGCCCTGAACTATACATTGCCGATACTGGCGCGACCAGATTTACTGGTGGCACCCGGTCTGCTGGGTGGTTCTACAATTTTCAGTCCTGAACAATTGATCATCGATGTAGAAGTCATCCGGCGTTGCAAACGGCTATGCCAAGGAATCGGCAGCAGTGATGAAAAATGGTTGGGGGAGGTGATCGCCACGATCGGGTCAGGAGGGAATTATCTAACGCATAGCTCCACTCGAAGAATTGTGCGCTCTGGAGAAATATATTTCAGTAAGGTGGGGCTGCATGGGAGTTATGATCAATGGGTAGGCTCTGGCTCACCAGACTTGCTTACAGAGATCCGCCAGGATATTCACGATTTGATCTCAACCAACCCGCCCCTGCCTTTACCGGAATCTGCAGAGAAAGAGTTGAAATTCCTGGAAAAACGGGCTCGCGCCAATGAATAGGAAGTAGGTAAATTAGTGAGGTCCCAATTAATCACGTGATTATTATTCCATTGTAAAGAGATCACAATCCATAATACGGAGAATGAGATTATGTCAACCCAATATGCACCCTTAGAGCCATTACGAACTTCTTACCGTCTGCGGTTTCTAACGGATAAACAACTGGATGACTTACAAAATGCCACGTTGGAGATCTTGGAAAAGACCGGAGTGCGTTTCCCATCACAGAAAGCTCTTACCATCTTTGCGGAGCATGGGGCACAAGTGGACTGGCAAACCCAAATTATCAGGATGAAGCCAGATTTTGTGTTAAAAGCATTATCGACCACCCCAAGATATTTCTTGTTGGGTGCACGCAACCCTGCTTATGACCTGCAGTTGGAGGAAGGGGTGACGTACTTCACCACCGATGGGTGCGGTGTAGAGACGATTGACTTTGATACCCGGGAGCGCCGTCCTTCACGTAAAGCAGACGTAGGCATCATGGCGAGGGTCTCCGATTACCTACCTTCGATAAGCTTTATCTGGCCGATGGTCAGCGCTCAAGATCATGGTGAGACAGCACCTCTGCATGAGATTGAGACAGCCTGGAACAATTCGGTCAAGCATGTCCAGAGTGAAACTGTTATGGGTGAAATACCGTGCCGTTATGCGGTTGAAATGGCGACTGTGATTGCAGGAAACCGTGAAGAGATGCAACGCAGACCACCATTTTCGCTGGTTGTATGCACCATCGCACCGCTGGTACAGGATACAGCCGGCATTGAAGGAGCATTGATTCTGGCTGAGGCCGGATTGCCGGTTGGTTTTTTGGCCATGCCAACCCTGGGTACGACTGCACCGGCAACCATGGCAGGGGCATTCGCTATGGGAGATGCGGAAATCATCAGTGCGGCTGTGTTGATGCAACTTCATGCACCGGGAGCGCCCGTTTTTCATTCGCTGATGCAAGCCTGGGCAGACCCTCGGACAGGTGGATATGTGAGCTATTCACTGGATAGCCGGACGCGTTATGCGCCAGTGGAAATGGCACATCACTGGGGAATGGCTTCCTTGGGGGCATGCTATGGGACTGACGCACACGAACCAGGCACATGGCAAGGGGCAGGGGAAGTTGCACTTGATCCATTCCTGGCAGGATTAGTGGGAGCAGATATCGTCACTGGATTGGGACTATCTGAAACTTACACACTACTTTACCCTGAGCAGATCATCATGGATGATGACTTATACCAGCGGGCGCGATACCAGCTGATGAATTTGGAGGTGAATGAAGAGACCTTAGCGCTTGATACTGTGCATGCGGTTGGTCCGGGTGGTCACTACCTGGGACAGAGACACACCCGTAATCACTTCCGTGAATCCTTGGTGCGAGGCATCACTCACCAGATTGGGGAGGACGGAAAATATCGCGACCCACGTCAGGTGGCGATTGATAAGGTTAATTGGATCCGAAAGAATCACCATCCTGAGCCTTTGGAAACTGCAAAGCAAGCTGAGCTCGTGCGCATCCTGGTAGCTGCAGATAATGAGATTCGCAAGAGATAATATTATGACAAGTGAAACACCAACCTTACAACCCATTGTCCCTGCTTATCATGTCAATATCCTGGAGGATGAGCAGCTTGACCAGCTTCAATCTGCCACGCTGGAGATATTGGAACAGGTGGGCATCCATTGCCCATCAGAAAAGGCACTCAAAATCTATGCCGAGCACGGTGGTCTGGTTGATTTTTCACATCAGGTGGTGAAGCTGCCCAGCCAAATTGTATTGGAAGCCATGTCACATGCTCCTCGTTTCTACACCATGGGAGCACGACAGCCTTCTTTCGATTTGAAATTGGATGGGAAGGCTCTTTATTGTGCTACCGATGGGTGTGGGGTGGAGACAATCGATTTCGTCACCCGCCAAAGGAGGCCGTCGAAGAAAGAAGATGTGGCAACCATGGCGCGTATCACCGATTCGTTGAGTGCGATCAGCTTTTACTGGCCGATTGTGAGTGCGCAGGATTACCAAGAAACGGCACCGTTACATGAATTAGATGCATCGTTCAATAACACGATTAAACACGTACAGTCAGAGACAATCATGGGTGAATGGGCAGGGCGTTATGCCATCGAAATGGCTGATGTAGTGGCTGGCAATGAACAGGTGAGGCGGCAGCGCCCACCATTATCCCTGTTAGTATGCACCATTGCCCCCCTAGCGCAAGACCGGGAAGGTCTTGAATCAGCACTATTATTCGCCCAGGCAGGCCTACCGGTAGGATTTATGTCGATGGTTAACACAGGTTCGACCGCCCCGGTAACGATCGCTGGTACATTGGTGACCGGGGATGCTGAGATCATTTCAGCCTTGGTATTGATCCAAATGGCTTACCCAGGGGCTCCGGTCTTTCACTCTTTATTGCCCGGGATCATGCACCCGCGTACAGGCGACTATCAAAGCAGTGCCTGGGAGGGCTCATTGCTCTACCCGCTGGGGGCTGAGATGGCGCATCGCTGGGGAGTTCCAACCCTAGCAGGAATCTTTGGAACCGATGCCCAGGTGCCTGGGTGGCAATCAGCGGCAGAGGCAGCTTCATCATTGTTATTATGTGCTCTCGTGGGGGCGGAAACCGGTAGTGGTCTTGGGCTGGTTGAATCTTGCATGTTGTTGTATCCAGAGGCAGTCTTGATGGATGCTGACCTTTATCATCGAGTGCGCTTCGAATCTGCCGGATTGGATACCAGCCCAGAAGCTCTCGCGTTGGATGTGATCAAGGAAGTCGGTCCACGTGGGCACTATCTGGCGCACCGGCATACTCGCATGAATCTACGCCGACGTCAATTCTCAGACTTGACCGCTCAGCCACATAAGGGTGGCGGCTATCGAGACCCATTGGAGGTAGCAAGGGAGAAAGTAGATTGGATACTGGCGAACCATCACCCACAGCCTTTGGAAGAGGCTCAAAAAGTTGAGCTCACCAAGATCCTAAAAGCAGCCGATAGAGAAAAAGGTCGCTGAAGCAATACGATAGGATCATCTTATGATCATTACGAACCGCTTAAACGACCAGGAGGAAACATGCATTTAACTGCCCAAATTCTGACGGAAGATGAACAGCATCGCATTCACGACATGAGCTTACGTATCCTGGAGGAGGTGGGCATTCGCTTCCACGGAGAACGGGCAGCGAGAATTTTGCGAGGGTGTGGATTAAAGATCAACCAGGAAGATAAAATTGCCAGAATACCGTCTGAGATGGTCGAACAGGCATTAAAGACTGCACCAAAGTCATTCGTATTGGGAGCCCGAAACCCAGCATTTAACTTCCCCATGCCCGCCCCTTCTACACGATATTGCATCGATGGAACAGCAGCCTTCACGTTGGATTTTCAGACAGGGGAGAGACGTTATGGGACGAGCAAGGATATCGAGAATGCATTGCGCATATTCCAACATATGGATATGGGAGTGATGGCATGGGCACCAACCTGTGCTGAGGATAAACCAGCAAAAATACGTGCGCTATCTGAGTTCTTCACTATGGCGAAATACAGCTCAAAACATGGAGAGCATGAGCTTCACCGGGTGGAACAGGTGCCATATCTTGAGGAAGGCTTGATTGTCATCATGGGTAGTGAAGAAGCCTTACGGAGCAGCCATGCTTATTCGTTGATCTATTGCCCTGTGGCTCCCCTGACCCATGATGGGCAAATGCTGGATGCTTACCTTGAACTAGGCGAGATAGGGCTGCCGGTAATGTCCATGCCCATGCCAGTGAATGGCACCACCGGCCCTGCCAGCTTATTCTCGAATATCGCCATGGCAAATGCAGAAATGCTATCATCGTTGGTGATCTTCCAATTAGCGCATCCTGGCAGACCGATCATATACTCAAGTGCTACGGGGACGGTTGATTTCCGAAACGGAGCTTACCTGGCAGGAGTGCCGGAAGTGGGGCTCCAGTCTGCTGCGCTAGCGGTGATGGGAAAATATTATGGCTTGCCCACCGGCGGAGCCGGGTTTACCTCTGACGCCAAGCAAGCTGGTCCTGAAGCTGTGATCGAGAAGTTCCTTACGACTTTGCCTTCAGTGCTGGTCGGGACAGATATCCTGGTGGGATTTGGAGAAATCGAAAGCGACCAACTGCTGATATTAGAGCAAATTGTGGTGGACAACGAAATCGCGCATTTATGCCAGCGGCTGGCGGATGGGGTGGATTGCTCTGCAGAGAAGGATTTATTTGAAGATATCGCCCACGTGGGACCTGGGGGGCATTTCTTAGGATCCAGGAGCACACGGACGGCAGCACGTGGCAAGGAGTTTTACACTCCACAGCTCATGGACCGGCATTCTTATGAAGCATGGGTTAATCTGGGTAAACCATCCATGTATGCAAAAGCACGTGAAGTGGTGGCAGGCATCCTCAATGAGCCGCTCATCGACCCATTGCCAGACGAGGTAAGCGAAAAATTAGACCGGATTCTAGCCAAAGCTGAAAAGGAACTTTCGTAGCTATAAGGATATAATTCCAATCGTTACTTTGAGGAGAGCGCGTATGCAAACGTTGGTGTGTGGGAAGACAAAGCAAGTCAAAATTGATACAGAGGGTGTATTTACGATCATTGGGGAAAAGATCAATCCAACCGGGCGGAAGAAACTGGCGGCAGCGCTTCTCGAAGGTAATATGGGTTACGTTTTGGAGCTGGCTACCAACCAGATCAATGCAGGAGCGGATTTATTGGATGTGAACGTGGGGGTTCCTGGGGCGGATGAAGAGAAATTATTACCCCAGGTGGTCAAGATGCTGGCGGATGCATTTGACGTCCCGTTTTGTCTGGATTCCCCCAACCCCAAAGCCCTGGCACAAGCATTACCCGTCACCCCGGGCAAACCGATGGTGAATTCGGTGAATGGAAAGCAGGAGTCACTCCAGGCGATACTACCTTTGGTGAGAGAACGAGGAGCATCCGTGATTGCTTTGACTATGGATGAACACGGAATTCCCAAGGAGGCTGATGGCAGGGTGAAGATCGCGGGTAGGATCCTGGAAGCCGCAGCGAAGTATGGGATCCCTGCGGAAGATGTGGTCATCGATCCGCTGGTTTTAACCGTGGGTGCAGAAAGCGAGGCTGGTGCAGTCACGCTGGAAACCATCCAGCGTGTGCGGAGTGAATTTAACGTCAATATCAATGTAGGAGCCAGTAATGTATCATTTGGGTTGCCGGAGCGTGATACGGTGAATGCGGCGTTTCTGGCATTAACCATCGGCGCGGGAGCTACGTGTGCCATTACCGACCCAATCAAATTTACGCGGGTAATCAGAGCGTTGGATTTGTTACGTGGGAAAGATGCTTATGCGGCGCGATATGTAAAATATTGTCGTGCCCACCCATTGGAAGAAAAATAGCTGACTCAAAATAAGGGAGGAGCGGATTTCAGGAGGCGTGGAAGAGCCATCCATACCTAAGAACTCCCGCCTCTCCCCAAAAGCCTAACCTGGGGTTACCCCGATTTATTGTGTCCACTAAATTGGGGGATGTGCAGGTTACATATAGAGTAAGGGGAATAGCATATGTGAACATAGGGGGATCGATGACAATTAAATAGATATTTCCTATTGTTGGTGACACCCTAACGAACCGCTCTATTCGAGAGATCGGGGACAGTATCTCACCCAGCCTGCGTCTCGAGTCCTGTGGACAGCATCCCCACTGCTAAACATGCAACTACCCCCATCATGCCATTATTCATATGCTGGATGGCCTGGAGCTAGGATGTTGGGTTATTGACGGCCAGGCGAGCCTGTGCCATCAATATGCTCAGTGCGGTGTAGATGAATTCAGCCTGCAAGCTTATGGGGCTGGCTGACTTGCAGGTGTTGCGGAGGTATTCAACACAGACTACTGAGGATATTGCCCAAGCGCATTGGGTAGGAAGCCCAGTGGATAATAACAGGATTATGTTAAAACCTGCATTATACCTCTTGGGAGATGGTCAAGTAGTCAGCTTCTAAAGTATCCTGGGAGCACATTTCAGGAAGACGGCAGCTGAAGATTGGAGATAATGTCATTGTCCTAATCTTGTGGATTAGGTCGTTTCAATACCGACATTCTGCTAAATATTCCTGCATGGTTGCCGATTCTTCGATCGGCCATCTGTCATGTATTATTTGCCTTCTAATCCGGCTGTTTTATCTTATTTCGGGCGATCGGTAATCCCAATCATTTTTGTCGAGATCGGTGAGAATTCCGACTACGGTATCGACCAGGACCTCACGCATCTTTTTACCTTTTTCCAGGCTGGCTTTTGTAGGATCCCCGGAGGCACCAACATTGGTCAGCTCATTGAAGGTCCACTTGACATCCACATGGGGGGGAAGGTGAGGCACCACACCCACAGCCTTGGAGGGTTCGCATAGCTCTGGGAATAATGCCAGGCATATGGAGGTCTCTCCCTCACCAGCGTGACCCAGGCCGTTCCAGACCTCAAATAAATCGGGGGGCAGCACGTCCCCGACCATCTTCCACCAGGCATCCAGGGAAACGATCTTAAAATCAGAGTGAGCTACTTTAGCCGTACGGGCTGCGACTTCAATGGGAGCAATATTTCCGTCGTGCCCGTTCATAATGAAGACCTTACGGATGCCTTCACGATACACCGATTCGAGAATGTCACGGATGATCGCAATTTCGGTATCAAACTGAAGCGACACACAAAAAGAAAAGGATTTATAGTGTTCGCTCATGCCGTAGTTTACCGGCGGAAGGACGACCGTATTCGGGAGACGAGCGGCGATATCTAATGCTACCAAGTAGGCCGTTAAAGCGTCGGTGCCGAAGGGAAGGTGCCATCCGTGGTTCTCAAGAGAGCCTAAAGGAAGAATTACTTTTTCAAAGGGTTTGGTTTTCCAATCCGACCCATTCAAATGCTGCACCTCGAGGGTGTTTTTATTCATGCTATTTTTCCTTTTTTCTAATGTC
>JBAPSY010000212.1:0-1799 GCA_049281855.1 Anaerolineales bacterium | reverse complement strand
GTGTAAACTCCGCCAAAACTTTCCTGAGAAGAGGGTACACATAGCAAGGTGCAGGCTGCCAGGGCATCGGTCTTCTCTTGCAGTGAGACATTATCCATCTCAATGATGCGGCGGTCAGTTTCAGACTTAAACAGCTTTATGGAATAATCCGTCCGCGGGCCGATGAAAGCAAAACGAGTTTCCGGGAAGCGCTGCCAGACGCGCGGTACGGCGTTTAATAAAGCGGCAATCCCTTTGTACTCAAATTTCTGCCCCAAGAATAATACCAATGGGTCATCCGCCAGGTTATATTCCTGGCGGAAAGCCCTCCCATCCGCTGAGTCAGCCAGGATTGGCCCTATTCCGGTGACCGTGATCCGGTCTTCCTTAACTCCTAATCCCACCAAAATCTGACGCTCTGCATGGGTCAGGGCAATGACTCCGTCGGCCTGTTGGTAAATTTTGTGATAGTGGCGGTAGAGCGTACCTGTCCAACGTGGATGATGGAGAGGGGTAAAAAAGAAAGGGATATCCCTACGCCGGGCGACCTTCAGGGACGCCAGACTAAGCGGTTCCCGCCCAATGCGTACGTTATGAACCAGGTTGGCACTGCTTGCGTAAGGTGCCAGATGGGCTCGTGTAATGGCGGATAGGCAAGGCAGCGCCAGGTCCATCAACGGGTAATAAGCCAATACTGCTGGGAGCATGGCGGTCTTCTCGAAAAGATTAAACCCCATCCGATGAACGGGTAAACCATCCTGGCGATAATCATGCGAGCGTCCTGCTGCTCGCAATGTAGTCCCAAGCAGCCAATCGGTGCGGTTAGCCTCCCACAAGCTCACCACCTGGACTGCATGATTGGCAGACATCACCTTAGCCAGGTAATGAGTATGCAGTTGAGCTCCGCCGATGGAGGGAGGGTAGGCGGTGATGGTATAGAGCAGGTTCATACTGGTCTCCCCAATACAGCATGCCAACCCAAAATTAAAGCCTCGCTGTAACCAGCTATGCGCTGGTGCGCCTCATCCCGACGGTTGGTGGAAAACCGCCTTAAACCAGTCCATAGTACAATCCGCAGCACTGAGCCAAAACAAATCCACAACCCGAATAAAAACTTGTAAGTGCGTGGACGTGTCTTGCCAATAAATCGTAGCTGTCCGCTGGTATAACACGAGATCCATGCCCGGTAATCTCGCCGAGAAGCCTGCCGGGAATAATGTACCACTTGCGCTGCCGGCTGGTAACACACCTTGTAGCCTGCCTGCCTGGCTCGCCAGCACCATTCCATATCCTCTCCATACATAAAGAATGCTTCATCGAGCATCCCGATCCTCTTAACCACATCTTTCCGGATCGCCAGACAAGCTCCGGTCACCCAATCCACCTCATGCTTATTTTTATACTGACTTCGCTGCAGCGTGTGAACAACCGCTCCTATTGGAAACGGCGATGGGATCACCTTGAACAAGAAAGTTTGGAACAGGAACTCCGTCCAGGTTGAAGCAAATCTGCCGCAGGAAGGTTGGATAGAATCATCGGGGTTGAGCACCTGTGGTCCAACCAGGCCGATAACAGCATCGCTATCAAAAGCCTGCTCCAGAGCAGCAAATGCACCAGGTCGCACCTGAGTGTCTGGGTTAAGCAAAAGCAGAATATCACCACTGGTTTGCGTCAACGCCTGGTTATTCGCCCTGGCATATCCGAGATTGGTATCATTAGCTATCACATGTACTTCTGGGAAGGAAGACTGTATTTCCGCCACGCTGCCATCGATTGAAGCATTATCCACTACCCAGATTTCGACTGGGATTCCTAATGTG
>JBAPSY010000211.1:0-5852 GCA_049281855.1 Anaerolineales bacterium | reverse complement strand
CTGATAGGCTACGAGCCGCATTATTCACTGGATGAGACCTTACAACGTGTGATTGTTTACGAGCGCGATCAGATCATAAAACAAAGCAAGGAGCCTACTTTACCCAGAGCATCCAGGTAAGCTGGGCAACCACCAGACCAAGCAGGATTCCGCCCAGCGCTTCGAGCGGGGTGTGACCCAAGACTTCACGCAGCTGCTCTTCCTTGAGAGGATTGCCAGCAGCCAGGTCATTGATCATGGCATTGATCATCTCGGCATGCTTGCCAGCCTGCCGGCGGATGCCGGTGGCATCGTAGATGACAACCATGCTCATGGCAAATGCCAGGGCAAACAATGGGGAATTGAAGCCAACCGTGAGACCTATCCCGTGAGTGATTCCAACCACCAAGGCTGAGTGGGAGCTGGGCATGCCACCAGCCTGGACAAGTAATGCCCAATTCCAACGGTGGGTTTGCAAATATTCAAGAGGCAGCTTGATTGTCTGGGCGATTCCCCAGGCGATTAAAGCCGCGATTAGAACATAGTTTTGAAAGATGGACATCTAATATCCTTATTCTTCAACTGCTACGTCCACCAGGGCATCCCCAGATAGCTGTTTAACACGCAGTTCAGCCTGGTCCAATAATTCTACACAATGCTTGGTCAGTGCCTGACCACGCTCATAAAGTGTCATGGATTCATCCAGCGGAAGCTTGTTAGACTCGAGGGAGGCGACGATGGCCTCTAATTCAGCCAGCGCCTGTTCATAGGATAATTCCTCCACAGGCGGAGGAGTTGGTTTCGTTTTTGGTTTTGCGGGAGACATGGCACTCCTTTCCCATTTTCGATTATCATCCATCTACGTGAACATCAAAATCACCATCACTCACCTGCACATTTAAAGCCTCCCCACTGCGAACATGCCGCACCTGTGTGATGGTTTCTCCCGCCTGATTGGTGACAATGGCAAATCCTCGTGCCAGGATGGCCATCGGGTTAAGTGCAGCCATGTGTTGGATCAGCCCCGTCAATTTAATACGAGCCACTTGCAGCAGGTGGCTGGTGGAGGTGCCCAGGCGGCGGTCCAACTCATCCACCCGCTGGCTGTCGGATTGAATCCGGATCAGGGGGGAATTCCGCTCCAGCTGGCTTTGAAGTCCCTTGAATGCCCAACGGAGCTCACTGGTAAAGCTCTGTAGGATGCGTTTTAGGCGTTCATTCAGGTCAGATAGGTCAAGGCGCAGGTCAGCCTGGTTAGGGGTGGCAAGCTCAGCGGCGGCGGTGGGGGTGGGGGCGCGCAAGTCGGATACAAAATCGGCGATGGTAAAGTCGGTCTCGTGACCGACCCCGGTGATGATCGGCACCGGTGAAGCGGCAATCGCTCTTGCCACGCGTTCATCGTTGAATGCCCACAGGTCCTCGATCGAGCCGCCTCCACGTGCCAGGATGATCACATCGGGGTTGGCAACCCTCACCACATCGTGCAAGGCTGTGATAATCCCCAATGGAGCTTCGTCCCCTTGAACGGGCGTAGGTGCCAGCACCACTTCCACCAGCGGGTAGCGACGGCGCAGGGTATTGAGCATATCCTGCAACGCCGCGCCAGTGGGGGATGTGATGATGCCAATCCGCTTGGGCTTGAGCGGGATGGGACGCTTGCGCTCCTGGGCGAACAGACCCTCCGCCTCCAGCAGTGCCTTCAATCGCAGGAATTCCTGGTACAAGGCACCTTCACCAGCCTGCCGAAAAATATCTGCATAAAGCTGGTACTGCCCACCTGCCTCGTAGACACTGATGGCGCCATGGACCTCGATGGCATCACCATCGCGAGGCGTAAAGCTTTGCCGCACGACGGCATTTCGCCACATCACACAACGTAAGGAAGCTGAGCTATCCTTGAGAGTGAAGTATACGTGACCTGATGCAGGGCGTGAGAAGTTGGAGACCTCCCCGGTCACCCACACATCCTGGAGCAGCTCATCCGCTTCGAGCAGCTCGCGTAGATAGCGCGTCAGATCGGTGATTGTCCACGAGGCGGGTATTTGAGGGGCGAAAAGTGGAAGTTGTGACATCCGTATTAGGATACACGTATTAGAGTGGGATGTCAATGCAAAGTAATAAAAGAACAATTCTTCTTTGCATTGACACTATTCCGCAATGACTGATTCTTTGCTACAATTAGCCGGTGAAATGAATTATCTCTGGTCTCCCTGGCGTATGGAATATATAATAACTCCTAAATCGGAAGAAGGTTGCATTTTTTGCAACGGGCTGAAACAGGTGGATGGTCCGGAAAACCTGATTGTTTACCGCGGTACGAAAGCTTTTGTGATGCTCAACCGCTTCCCATATACGAGCGGGCACCTGATGATCGTACCTTACGAGCACCAGCCATCCCTGGATCTATTGGAAGCCGGTTCGCGCAACGATATCATGGATCTGTCAGCCAAGGCAATCCAGGTGTTGCATGTGATCTATTCACCCCAGGGGTTCAATTTGGGTATGAATATCGGAACTGCGGCTGGGGCGGGGATTTCTGAGCATGTGCATTTGCATGTAGTGCCACGCTGGGTTGGAGATACCAATTTTATGTCATCCATATCTCAAACCCGCGTGCTGCCTGAGCTGCTAGAGGAGACCTACCGCAGAGTGAAAGAGGCTTGGGAAGCCAAATAGACCATTATTGGACCAGATCGAGGTAAATTGGGGCTCATTCAAGATCTGAAATAAATACCAATCACAAGGATCCAGGAGATAAAACAATGAGCGACAAGAAGACTGAGGCTGTAATTTTAAGTGCAGTTCGCACGCCTTCGGGGGGTTTCCAGGGTGGGTTCAATTGCCTGACGGCTGTAGACCTGGGGGCATGGGTGGTGAAGGCGGCTGTGGAGCGAGCTTCCATCCCAAACCTCGCGGATATCAAAGAAGTCATCATGGGTAATGTCGTCTCAGCCGGATTAGGCCAGAACCCAGCCCGCCAGGCTGCCATTCATGCTGGACTGCCAGCATCGGTGGGAGCATTCACGATCAACAAGGTGTGTGGTTCAGCATTAAAAGCGGTCATGCTGGCGGCGCAAGCCATCCGGGCAGACGAGGGGGATCTCTTCGTGGCAGGCGGCATGGAAAGCATGAGCCGGGCACCCTTCCTGGTCGATGGGCGCACAGGCAGCCTGCGCTTCGGGCATGCCCAGTTGACCGATGCCCTGCTGAAGGATGGTCTGTGGTGCGCACTGGAGGATTGGTCGATGGGCGATGCGGCTGAGTTTATCGCCAATGAGTACCACGTGACGCGCGAAGCCATGGATGAGTATGCCTATAAGAGCCAGAAGAAAGCCATCGCTGCAATGGATGGCGGAAAATTCAAGCAGGAGATTGAGCCGGTGGAAGTGAAAGGTCGCAAGGGGCTGGTGACGGTGGTGGATACGGATGAGACACCCCGCCGTGATACCACCCTGGAAAGTCTGTCAAAGCTTCGCCCAGCTTTCCAAAAGGATGGCAAGGTGACTGCAGGAAATGCCCCCGGTTTGAATGATGGAGCGGCGGCGGTGGTGGTTGCCAGCCGGGCTAAAGCTGAGCAAATGGGCGTCAAACCCCTGGCACGCATTCTGGGTTATGGAAACGTGGCCTTGGAACCGAAATATCTCTTTGCTGCACCTGCGAAAACCATTCCGGTAGTGCTGAAGCAGGTTGGTTGGAAGCTGACTGATGTGGACTTGATCGAACTAAACGAAGCCTTTGCAGCCCAGGTGCTGGCAAACGGGTATGAGCTGGCCGATCAGGGGTGGGACTGGGATAAAGTCAACGTTAACGGCGGTGGCATTGCCCTGGGGCACCCCATTGGTGCCAGCGGGGCGCGCCTCCTGGCCACCCTCATCTATGCCCTCAAAGACCGCGGTTTACAGAGAGGCATGGCTTCCCTGTGCCTGGGAGGCTCTGAGGCAGTCGCGATGGCAATTGAAGTGGAGTAAGGGCTGTGGATGTAAGGTACTTTTTCCCTACAAGGGTATGCATGGAGAGTACTTAGCGATATAGAAGTCTTCCAATTGTTGCGAGAAGATTTGCTACGATGGGAACCCTCCGGCTCTTCATCGGTCGCAAAGAGTGCTCTTCCCTCACTCACAAAGAACGTTCGCGAGGCTGTGGACAAAGGATGTCCTTGATCGCTCGTTAAGAACATCGCGATGCTGCGGACAAAGAACGTTCTTGATGCTTCGGGCACAAATCGCCCTCGATGACAATAAAATAAGGAGGAACGCATGGATATTCGCTCGATTTTCGTAGTGGGGGCAGGGACGATGGGAAATGGCATCGCCCAGATGGCAGCCACTTCGGGTTACCAGGCGACCATGATGGATGTGGTCCCTGGGCAGGTGGAGCGGGCACAAGCAACTATCGCAAAATCGATTGAGAAACTGCTGGGCAAGGGGGCAATTACTGAGCAACAAAAACAGGCTGCTCTTTCCATCCATACCAGCATGGCACTGGATGGTGCGGCAAGCACCGATCTGGTCATTGAAGCCGCAACGGAAAACCCCGAACTGAAGCTCAAGCTTTTCCGCGACCTGGATCAAATCGCCAAGCCCGGGGCAATCCTGGCGAGCAATACCTCATCGATCAGCATCACGAAAATTGCCGCAGTCACCAAACGCCCGGAAAATGTGATCGGAATGCACTTTATGAACCCGGTTCCACTGATGAAGCTGGTGGAGGTAATCCGCGGCTTGGCGACCTCGGCTGAGACCACTACGACCACCATGGAGGTATGCCGCACGATGGGCAAAGAGCCGGTGGAAGCCAATGATTCGCCCGGCTTCATCTCAAACCGCATCCTTTGCCCGATGATCAATGAAGCCATTTTTGCCCTCCAGGAAGGCATTGGCACTCCTGAAGCGATTGACACGGTGATGAAGCTGGGTATGAACCATCCCATGGGTCCACTCGCCCTGGCGGACCTGGTTGGGCTGGATGTAGTGTTGTTCGTGATGGAAGTTTTGCAGCGCGACCTGGGAGATGATAAATATCGCCCGTGTCCGCTGCTGCGCAAGATGGTGGATGCCGGATATCTGGGCAGGAAGTCTGGCAGAGGATTCTACCAATACTAACTCTTCATCCTGTGGTGAAGATTTATATTCCGGATGCATTACTTTGGGGAGATTGAAAACCATGGACACCCCTGTTGTTGATTTCGTGATCATCGGCTCCGGCTTTGGGGGCAGCGTCTCAGCCATGCGTCTGGCTGAGAAGGGATATTCTGTGCTGGTCTTGGAGCGCGGGAAACGCTACGAAGATCGAGATTTCCCGAAGACCAACTGGAATATCTGGAAATTCCTATGGCTGCCCGCCTTACGTTGTTTTGGCATCATGCAGTTTTCATTCTTCCGCAATATCCTGGCTCTGCATGGGGATGGTGTGGGCGGTGGCAGCCTCATGTACGGAAATGTGCTCATGCGTCCGGATGATGCGATCTTTTCAAACCCCACCTGGATGCATTTGCAGGATTGGAAAAGCACCCTGGCACCTCATTATGATACTGCTGAGCACATGCTGGGTGTGACCGAAAATCCACGCCAATGGGCTGCGGATGCCATCTTGAAGGAGATTGCTACCGGGATGGGGGTTCAATCGACCTTCCAACCGACCAGAGTGGGGGTTTTCTTTGGTGGTGCTCAAGATGCGGACGGGCAGGAGATACTTGACCCCTATTTTGGTGGAAAGGGTCCATCAAGGAACACTTGCATTCATTGTGGGGGTTGCATGGTAGGCTGCCGGTATAATGCCAAGAATACATTATTGAAAAATTATTTGTATTTTGCCGAGAAGCTGAGGGTGAAGATTCAGCCAGAGGCAAATGTTCACAACATCGTACCCCTTGC
>JBAPSY010000210.1:0-8288 GCA_049281855.1 Anaerolineales bacterium | reverse complement strand
CGAGAATTGGTACTTGATTTTCAATTAAAAAAAGTGTATTCTGAATAATAAGAAAATGGTTCCTATGCCGGTGAGAAAACCGGTTGTGGAGTGAAAATGATTGATGAAGAATTAATTAATGCAATAGCAAATCGAGAAGAAGAGCATCCAGCTTTAGCCAGGCTCATTGCGCTGGGCAGACAAAAATCATTTGTCACCATTGACGATATCCTGAGCTTCTTTCCAGAAGCAGAGCAGGATGTTGATCAGCTGGAGGAAGCCTTTGCTGCGTTGATAAGTGCTGGTATACCCTATATGGACGATGTAACGGTTGGCGCGCCAACAGAGGATGAGCTGACCGCGGTTGAAGAAGAAGAGGCTGAAGAAACCCCTCGCGTAGTCGTCGTTGATGACAATTATTTAGCCAATATCGATACGGACGATACGATCGGGCTGTACTTAAAAGAAGTTGGACGAGTACCTCTTTTGACCGCAGTAGAGGAAGTCCAACTGGCGAAGCGAATTGAACATGGTCGGATGGCGCGGGAAGAACTGGCAAAAGTAAACGTGAGCTTACGCAGGCGCGGTGAGCTCCAGATGCATATTGAAGATGGCTGGTTGGCTCGCGAGCATCTAATTACAGCAAACTCACGCCTTGTGATCAGCGTAGCCAAGAAATATATGGGGCGTGGCGTGCCATTTCTGGATCTGATTCAGGAAGGGAATATTGGTTTAATCCGAGCTGCCAAGAAATTCGATTACCGTCGAGGTCACAAATTCAGCACTTATGCAACCTGGTGGATCCGACAGGCAGTAACACGCGCCATCGCAGACCAAGGACGAACGATCCGCGTTCCTGTTCACATGGGTGACCAAATCAATAAGCTGCTTCGTGTGCAGCACCAACTCACACAGCGTTTGGGACGTGACCCGAGTGTGGATGAATTGGCTGAAGCACTCGAAGTCACCCCACAAAAAGTGGAGAACATGATTCAGGTTGCGAGGCGACCGCTTTCACTGGAAACCCCCACCGATGATGAAGAAGATTCAGTTCTGGGAGATTTTATCCAGGATGAAGAAGTACCTGCCCCAGATGAGACGGCAACCTACAATTTGCTACGGGAGCATCTGGATATCGTGCTGAATGGTTTACCGCCACGTGAGGTGCGGATATTACAATTGCGATATGGATTACTAGATGGTCAGGCATACACTTTGGAAGAAGTGGGACGTAAGATGGGGGTTACACGCGAACGAGTGCGGCAAATTGAAGCTCAAGCACTTAGTCGGTTACGGCATCCAGCAATCCGGCGCAGGTTGCGTGAATACCTGGGCTAAGAGACTAAATAATTAACCGGCGAGCTAAAGCCCGCTGGTTTTTATATTTATAAAATCGATATGACTTCACCAATTGATTACCTGATCAATGCTCAACATGAGGCCGGAGGTTGGGGATATTCTACGGGGCAAAAACCTGTGGTTGAGCCAACCGCTGCCGTAATGCTGGCAATCCGGGATGAACCACTTGCTTATGATTCCTTTCAAAGCGGGTTAGCCTGGCTATTAAGAAGTCAGCATCAGGATGGCGGATGGGGGATCAACGAGGATGATACTGAAAGTGGCTGGCAAACAGCATGGGCGTTGATCGCGTTGAGGTATTCAAATCAAAATAACGATTCCATTTCCATGGCAGTGGACTGGTTGATAACTGTTGCCACAAGGGAGATCACGCAAGAGGAATTCCAGAAACCAGAGATCCCAAGCAGAGATAATATCGGTGCTTTCATTTGGCCATGGCTGCCGGGACAGGCAGGATGGATTGAACCAACTGCGCTGACGGTTTTGGCATTGGAGGGGATAGCTCAATCGAAGCTAGCCGCTGCCAGAATAAGCGCTGCACTGCGTTATTTTCGACAATATCGGACCCCGAATGGGGGATGGGAAATTGGTAATGCAGGACCTCTGGATACAATCGTACTTCCGCGCGCTTATCCGACCGCGTTGGTGCTGATGGCTCTAGACCAAGTTGCACAACAAGAGATCCAAACCGTTGATTTGTACGCACTTCGTCAGGATTTGCAACGAGATCCGAGTATGTTAGCACAATCCGTTGGGTTACTTGCAATGCGAACTTTGGGAGAAAGGGATGAGGCATTATCCTCAAATATCACAGACCACCAACAATCGGATGGGAGTTGGGATGATAATCCTTTTTTTACTGCTTGGGCAATCATGGCATTACGAGGCTATCTGTAAATGACCAGGTCGAAGGTGAGCCGCCGTACATTCATCCGATTAGCACTCCTGGGTGGAATTGGTGCGGGTTTAGCATATATCCAACACCAAACAGCTGAATTCGGTATGTTGAATTTCATACGCTGGAGTCTACGCGGGCAGTTACAGAGGCTCAGACCCGCAGCGATTGTGGGATTAGGAAAGTGTTCCTCTTATGATGAGGATTTGGTTTCATACATCCGAGATCTATGGAACCTCTCCGATATGCCGGATTTACGCGGGAAAAACATTCTTGTAAAACCGAACCTGTTAGATGAAGTTGATAACAACCTTGCTACCACTAGCCCTAAAGTGGTGAGTGCGGTTTTGGAATTGCTTAGTGATTTGGGAGTGAGTAAAGTGGTCGTAGGGGAAGGATCTGCCTTCCGCCGTGATACTTATTCAGTTGTAAAAAGCAGTGGATTAGCCCAGGTTTTAGACTCACGAAGTGTTCCATTCATTGATCTGAATTACGATGAGCTCGTACCTGTTAAAGTAAGCGATGGATGGGTACGAAATACGGACACCTTATGGCTTCCACGATGTGTTCACGAAGCGGATTTCATCATTTCAATTCCCAAACTAAAAGCTCATCATTGGGCAGGTGTGACCTTGAGCTTAAAGAACCTATTGGGGGTAATACCAGGCTCTCGATACGGTTGGCCTAAGAATATCATCCATATTAACGGCATTAACCCTACAATTCTTGGACTTTACCAATCACTTCCGCCGGTGGTATCCATCATCGATGGAATTATTGGAATGGAAGGAAATGGACCTCTGTTCGGAAAGCCAGTCCAACACGGGTTACTGGCAGTTGGCAGTGACCCACTGGCAGTGGATATCATTTGTGCCCAACTTATGGGTTTCTCCATCGATTCAATAGCACATCTGAGCGGAGCGGCTTGGGCAGGAATCGGACAAGCTAAGAAAATAGAAACCCGAGGGGTTTCTCCAGAAATGCTTCAAAAGTATTACGAAGCTCCACCAACCTTGTAATAAAATTTGAGGTCATATAAACCCCACATTAAGATTATATTTAATATCTCTTTATGAGTGTTAGGAAAATACAATTCCTCGCTTTAATTAGAAATGACTGCTCGTAACCTGCTGCAAGCTATGAGGCTTGCAGCCGCGGTGGATAAGGCGCGATTTGGAGATGGCTTTAGCCTTTCAGCGAGAGACATGTCTTGCATCCATTTTACATATATAGTACAATTGTTCTAAGTGGTCCTCCCATTGGGAGTGCTCGTATTTTACAGCCACCGCAGGCAATGTATCGGTCGAAGCAATGCAAGAGTATATTGTCCACCCACAAGGAGTCTAATGGGCTTCAAGACCTTCAAGTACCGGCTCTATCCATCCAAAACGCAGCAACGACAGTTGGAGCAGACAGTCGAAACGTGCCGGCGATGGTATAACAACTGTCTTGCGGAGCGCAAGACTGCCTGGGAAAATGAGCGACGCAGTGTCAGTAAATACGAGCAGCTTGCGAAGGTCAAGGAGTATCGCAGGGAAAACCCCTATGCGGGGCAATTGCACAGCCACATCTTGCAAGTCGTCGTTTCGGATTTAGATCAGGCCTTCCAGGCTTTTTTTCGGCGGGTGAAAACAGGAGTAAACCCGGGCTATCCGCGCTTTAAAGGCCGTAACCGCTTCGACAGTTTTGGATTGAAAGAATACGGCAACGGGTTCAAACTGAATGGTCGGCGGTTGCGCCTGACTGGGATCGGGAGGTTACGGGTTCGCTGGCATCGTCCCATCGAGGGAACTATCAAAACCATCCGCATCCGCAAACAGGCTGGGGAATGGTATGCTTGTTTTGCTTGTGAAGTGGAAGGTCAGCCGCTTGAGCCAACGGATCGAGAAATCGGCATTGATGTGGGTGTGTATCACCTGCTAGCAACCAGCGAGAACGAAATCGTTGCCAACCCACGTTGGTATCGAGAGGAACAGAAGAAACTGCGGGTGATCCAGCGGAGGGTTGCTAGGTGCAAGTTGGGTGGTGCGAATCGCTGTAAATCTGTGTTGGCATTACAGCGTCATCATGAGTATATTGCCAACCGTCGCAAGGATTACCTTGACAAGCTGGCAAATTACTTTGTCTCCCATTACGATCGTATTGCATTAGAAGATTTGCAGATCCATGGGATGGTACGGAGCCATCTCCTCTCCAAAAGTATCCTGGATGCAGGCTGGGGCTACCTGAAACAGCGCCTGATCGACAAAGCGGCAGAAGCTGGCCGGCGGGTGTTGCTCGTCAACCCATCCTACTCTTCCAAAACCTGTTATTCGTGTGGTAGTTTGTTCTCCGAACTCTCGCTTGCAGATCGTTGGGTAGATTGCTCATGCGGTATTTCAATGGACCGAGACGTAAATGCAGCGTGTAATATTTTGAAACGGGCGGGACACGCCCGTTGGGGCGAAAGTACAACCACTAGGTTAGGGCTGCCCCAAGAAGCCCCGCCATTTTAGCGGCTGGGGAGTGTCACATGGTATACTCCAACCATCCATGGAGGGGCATTGAATCAATCACGATCATTGGTTTCTGTTCCGGTATTTATCATATTCATATTACTTCTTATTGGATTGGTGTGGGGGAATTATCATTTTGCTGAGAATAATATTGCGGGGGAAGGGTTTTCCATTCAATGGATAAGTATACGATCACTCATAACGGATGGTAATAGTCCTTACAGTGATCTAGTAACTGCAAGAATTCAAGAATTTGTAAATGAAGAGAATAGCTTTGTACCTGGAAATCCACCAAAATACACATCGCCATTATATTCTGGGATAGTAGTTTTTCCATTCACTCTAATTGGTGATATTAATATTGCCCATGCGTTTTGGTTGAGTGTTCAGCTTGTGGCGATATTCATGTTATTGGTTTTGAGCATAAAAATAACTGTATGGAAACCTGCCTGGTATATTTTCTTACTATTTTCGTTATTCACCATTTTCAGCTACCATGTTGTGATGCCATGGTTGGATGGAGGATTGGCTATCTGGGCATCTTTATTTCTAATTTTAGCATTTCTTGCAATTTACAATAATCGGAATGAAGTTGGTGGTGTATTATTAGCGATGACAACCATTCAGCCCCAAATGGTTGTTCTGACATTGGTTTTTACCTTGATTTGGGCAGCATCTAAAAGAAAAAAAATATTGATTTTATGGTTTTTTATTACAGTAATATTTTTATCCATCGTTGGATTATTTCTTGTGCCTAATTGGATTATTCAATATATAAGGCTATTGTATGGATTCCAAGAAAATTTTCCTCCTGGTACTCCGGGCGTTTTCTTCAGTAACTTATTTCCTGGATTGGGCAAACAACTCGGTTGGGTAATCAGCGGGGTATCATCATTACTCTTGATCCTTGAATGGTGGTTGGCTTTAAGGAAGGATTTTCGTTGGTTTCTATGGACGGCGTGCTTGACTATGGTATTCAGCCAATGGATCGGAATTCCTACAATACCTGGGAATTTTATTGGCTTGCTCCTACCACTCATTCTCATATCAGCAATGCTGACAGAACGTTGGCCTCGGGAAGGACAATGGGTAGCTATATCTATGCTGTTGATATTATTTATATGGGAATGGGCATTATTTTATATAGATTTAACCAGTACTCAACCGAAAATGCAATTAAACCTGATCTTTCCACTTCCGTTGGTTTTATTAATCGGTCTATATTGGGTACGCTGGTGGGCTGTTAAACCAAGACGATTGTTGATCGAGGAGCTACGGCTAAGTGAGACCAATTAAATTGCATTTGACCGTTGAACATTTATGGGGTCTAACTGCATTGATAGGGATTTTTATATTTATTAATACCCACCCCATTCGGCCATATGACTTTTGGTGGCATATTACCATAGGACGCGAAATTCTTACGACGGGGAAAATACCGACAACTGATATATATACATACACGGAAGCGGGTCAACCTTATCCGTCGTACCAGATGTTCTGGCTAATGGAGACCTCATTATATGTAATTTATAGGTTGGGTGGTCCAGCACTAGTGATTTTTATTCATAGCTTGATGATTAGCTTTGCTTATGGGGTGATCTTTTGGATATGTAAGAAAATCACCAATAGCTGGCGAATCGCTGCGTTTGGTGGATTATTTGCAGCCGCCCTGGGTTTAAATGATTGGAATGTGCGCCCGCAGGGGATCACATTTTTATTAGCAAGTTTAATCTTATTGGTAATTTATACGTATAACAAAAACACTCGTTGGTATTGGCTGGTTATTATTCCTTTGGTTATGTTGATATGGGTGAACAGCCACGGAACATTTTTGATTGGATTAGTTTTGATTGGAATCTGGTGGGGGCAAGAAATTTGGGAAGTAATCAAACAGCGAAGTAACGGTGAACATAAGGTCGAGAAAAAACTGATTGTGACACCAAGTATAGTGCTTGGAATTTCTGCTTTGGTATGTCTGATCAATCCACGGGGATTAGAAATAGTGAATTATCTCAAAACGCTTACCAGTAATAATGTGGTGCAAAAACTGGTCACAGAATGGGCACCTCCAACATTAAACACGTTAATGGGAGCAATTTTCTTGTTTGGGCTCATGGGAAGTGCCATATTATTAGCACTTTCACCGAAACGACCAAACTTATTTCAAGTTGCCACATTCCTTGTGTTCGGTCTGTTGGGTTTAAAAACCTCTCGGGGGATTGTATGGTTTGGTTTGGTAATGGCTCCGATTGTGGCGGAGCATGTATCTGCCATTATAAATAGCTTATTTAAACCTGAAAAACGACCTGCGGCTCAAGAAGGATCTCGAATTTTAAATATCCTGTTTACCATCCTGATTATCATAATGGGAGGGTTGTCTCTTCCATGGTTTAAGAACATATTGCCTTTACCGACAGCCAAGGCTGGATTAATCTCAGCTGAAACGCCGGTACAGGCGACAAAAGTATTACTAGACCGAAATCCACCGGCTCATTTATTTAATGCCATGTCATTTGGTAGTTATCTGATCTGGGAAGCTTATCCGGAATATCAAGTTTTTGTAGATTCACGGATCGAGCTGTTTTCTGAGAAAGTATGGGAGGATTACCTGAATATCAGCAATGCGAACGGCGATTGGGAATCCCGCTTGAGCGAGTATGGGGTGGACACACTGATGCTGAGCCCAGTTGAGCAGCCAACCTTGATACAGGCAGTTCAGGGATCGGCCGGATGGGATTTGCTATATCAAGATAATTCAGCGATAATATTTGAACGAAAGTGATTAGCTTGTTTAATCAGTTACTTTGTTGAGATCCTTCTTACCCAAAGTACCACCCAATTCATCTGCATAAATTCCCTGGTAGGTCATATTTATATATGCGGTTAGAAATACCCAAAATAGAATAGGTATGCTAATTTGGATAGCTAAAGGCAGGAATTTTAATTGTGCATATGTTAGAGGCCCACTTAAAAAGGTAGCAATCCATAGTAGAGCAAACAATGGTTTCCAGAGTTCTCTTAATTGAGGCAGTGCCTGCCAAAACAAAATCGCAGGGATTAACAAGATACTCCAATCATAAATCATGGCATGAGGGGTAATCCAAATCGTCACACAGATTGCAACAGCAAATAAGAGAGCCGGTTTTGTGTGATATTTTCGCCAGAAAAAGAAGAAAGCTAATATTCCAAAAATGGAAAGAATTAGGGATAATCCTTCCGCTATCCAAGTATTCCCGGGGAATAATAGAATCCAAAAACCGCGTAGAGAATGGAGGTGCCAAAGTGGAAATTGGGACTGATAGATTAAACCAGGCAAGAAGTTACGGGCAACATCGATATACGTCTGGCTGGCACCTGGTAACAACCAGAAACATAAGCCAGCCAAGGTAGCTCCTCCTACCGCCAAGCCGATTAAAGATTTCCAGCTTTTGCGCCATTCGAATAGCCAAAGCAATCCGACTCCTAAGACCATCTGTGGCTTAAATAACAACAGGCTGCTCACCAACCCCGCTGCCAGATAATTTTCTTTTTTCCAAAGCCAGTAAGTGAGACAGAAC
>JBAPSY010000209.1:0-1690 GCA_049281855.1 Anaerolineales bacterium | reverse complement strand
GTTAAGCCTTGCGCATCCAGAATTGCCTTGGTGTTCGTTTGACTTCGACCGGCTATATCACGCAATGTGTCGTAAACAAATGCTCCGCGTGCATCCCATTCCATCGAGTAAGCCGGTGAGAGATCCGCTTGTTCGGTAAATTGAATGATGAAATCAGCTGAGCCATCTGTAACAATCTGGTCTGACAACAAACCTTCGATTTTATCGCTGCCTGCTTCAGCAGCTACCGCAGAATCTAAGTGTGCCAGACCGAGTAAGGCAACCAGACATAAAAGGATAACAATTATAGAATTAACGATCCACTTTAACTTCATAATGACTCCTCGATGATCATATTTGTTTGAACTATTGCTATAACGGTTGATTATGACAATACATCGTGGTTATTAATATTGTTTCAATTAATCGTCTATTCCTCCGATGCAATATAAATACCAACCCCCTCGTTGTCTTCTCTTGCAGATTAATCTTTACTAAACAATGATATCATAACAAGCCTGATCCCTACAGTTTTCTTTGGAATTTCGAGTATAATCTACGCCACCGGGGATGACAGGCTTCGACGGGAGAGGCTGAGCCCGGATTGCGAGCCGAGAGGCACCGATCTCGATAAATCAGTGCAAGACACAAGTGCCAATAACACTTCTTACGCTGCTCTTCCTCTCGCTGCATAAGCGATAGAAAGTCAGTCATGAGCCTCTCATAGGCTCACGTCCACCTACCCCGTCCTCCGACCGGTGGTAGAGTGGACGTCACAAGGTCGGAGTGATGCACACGACACCGCTACCTGTGTGAAAGAGGAGCTTTCGGGCTCCGGCGGTTAACCAGTTGAGCCTTTTGTCGCTTGTAAGCCAGCTGGCGAATCTCACAACCGACTACGCTCGTAGATATCCGCGGATCTATTCTTTCGGACGCGGGTTCGATTCCCGCCATCTCCACAGAGAGCGTACATTGAACATGTACGCTCATTTTTATTAATTACGGTTTGCTTTTAGCTCTGCTAAAACCTCTCCACTATGCCCGGCAGGTTTAACATTCTCAAACACATGGATGATCTTGCCATTCTCATCAATCAAAAAGGTTGTTCGAAAAACCCCGTTGTATTCACGCCCATAATTCTTTTTCACACCCCACACCTTGTACAGCTCGCAAACCTTATGTTCTGCATCCGCAAGCAGCGGGAACGGCAGCCCATACTTGGCTTTAAACCTGGCATGTGATTTGGATGAATCCGGGCTGACGCCGAGGATGGTGATGCCAGCCTGGGTATATTGGCTGTAACCATCCCGGAAATTACACGCTTCAGTTGTACAGCCTGGTGTATCGTCTTTTGGATAAAAATATAAGACTACCGGACGACCACGATATTCAGATAGAGATCGCATAGCGCCAGTTTCATCCGGTAATGAGAATTCAGGCGCTGGGATTCCACTCGAGATAGGCATAGATGCCACCTTTCTGATAAATATCTTCTTCTTTGGATAAACTATTAACACTTGTTAAGTTTTGGTTGCGTGACCAAGCAGGATATATAGACTTTGAATTACCATTGGGGAGATTAATTTTATTCCATATCAACCTGGTCACAAAATTTCTTGACCCATTTTATCAATATTATACCCAGGTAAACTGGCGACTGTGTTTTTGAAGTCTGGATCGCTTAAGATGTTGATCAGCGGTTCTAAAATGA
>JBAPSY010000208.1:0-11308 GCA_049281855.1 Anaerolineales bacterium | reverse complement strand
TACAGGTTATCCATGGGCAAGCTGCCTTGCAGCAAGTGGCGTGAAGTGATCCCTTTGATAACGTCCATGGGATCAGGCACATTGATTTTTTGTCGATATAGCACCAACTGGCGTTGAATGCGACCTTCCAGGGTGTTCTTGGGTTGGGGTACCCGACCGAGCAGGGTGCAGAAGCTGGCGTGCGGATAAACCTCCAGCCACTGCATGGCTGTCACCTTCGATGGGTAAGGCTGGTAACCCATTTGTTCAAGGCGCCGGTAGAGGTGGAAGCCCATTTGCATCCAATTGGGGCAGGCTTTCTCGTCGGGTGGTGTTTTATAACAGCTGATCCCGTGTTGACGCAGCAGGTACTCTACCAGGCGGAAGTTCATCCAACGCCCGGGGTGTGGAGGAGGGTTGAGCCTATCACGCACCTCGGTGAGTTCCATCAAGCGTTGGCTGGGACGGCGTGGGGCGCACACTGCCACCATCGCCTGGTGCTGACCAGCAGTGAAGGCCAGCACTTCTTCCATGCTGCCGTGTCCCAAAGCGGTCAGCCGCAGGTCGTTATCCAGGGCTGCATAGGCGAACGGTTTATGCCCGGCAGTTGGATCGATGCCAACGAAGGATGCATCGGTGAAGAACATATGTTTATTATACGCTAAGCAAAAGTCTTTTGATTCCGCCTTGACGAAATTCTTTGAAACCTTGCTTCAATATGATTCACAGAATTTATTCATTAATGAAAAGGGGAGGCACAACATACTGCTGGTTGCCTTCTCAAGCACAGCTGATATGCTATCGCCATGATCAGCTGTATAGCAAAAAAACACATTATTTAGTTATAAATAGATCTATTTTACAAACTCGAGGCTCACTTCTATTTCACCCGGAGTAAGAGTTCCTGGTGGTGAGTCCCTGATCAAAAGTTCACACCTTGCAGGATTTAACACCAAAGGTATCGTCGTTGAAGCTGTAATTTCATAATTAAAGTTTTGCGCTCCTTCGCAAGTAAGATACAGATTGAACATTCCTTTGATCAGGTTTGCTGACAAATTATATATTCCAGAATTGTTGATAATGAACATATAGTCAGAAAGAGATTGTTTATTTCTAATCGTAAAAGGCGTGGTTCCAATGGTCCAGAATTCATATTTGTCATTCGGATTTAATGAATAAATGTAGTGATCTCCTACGGTTATGTCCAGTTTCCAGGGAGACCATGATTCACTATTTGCATTACAGCTAACTAAATAACTCTTGTTGTCGATCCAAACATTACCATCTGTTGCATCATTTGGATCGCATGTCATATGAACGTTTGCAGATCCGAATAGAATTAATGGATACACTGTTTTATTTGAAAATGGGGTTATTGTTCCTGATCCAGAAAATATCAGGGTTGGAGGAATAACGGATGACGCCTCTGTAGAGAGGGAACTGGGAGAAGCCGATGGAAATTCAGTTGGAGCAACACTTTCGGTACTTTTAATCACAGGTTTCTGATCCGTTTGGATTGGTGAGCTAGCTTGCTGTGTTAATTGTGTCATTAGTGAATTGACCTGGTTGTTTAATGCTATGTTGGTTGCTTCCAATTGGGTTATACCCGAGCCTCGACAATTGGTAATGGATAAAGCTAAAAGAATGAACAACGGTGTATAAAAATATTTTTTCATTTCTTTCCTCCAGACATTTAGTTTTAATTGATTTAGCTGTACAAGTATCCGTAACTTAGGTAAATGTCGATGATACATGATGATGTACACCCTTTCATAATACTGATCATCATTTGTTCGAACGTGTTGCAATTTTAGTTGCATTTGTAAATTATCATTGCACATATAATTTACACCATTTACCCAATGAATGCAATAGGATAATAAAAATATTAATAAATAAGATTAGATTTATGTTTTTCGTTACTCAAACAGGAGAGATCCAGGATTATCAGTCCTCGTTAGTCCACCATTGCTTCAGGTAACTTAGCATCTTCTCACCATCCTCCAGATAGTCCTATCGATCTTCCTTACGCCAACAAATGTCAAATAATAAGAACAATGCCTTTGCCAGGCTTAGTGGATTTATTTTTCTGTGGAACATAATGTTTATCAGAATTTCGTCACGGGTGGAGTGGGGGAAATGCTTTTGACGAGACCGCGACCCGATGCTATACTTTAGCCACTTTTATTGTTAGGAGGAAAACATAATGAATGAGGGTTTTAAACTTACTTATGCGACCATGTTCAACCCTCCTGAAGAATTGCATACGCATTTCGATGAAGCCCTGGCTAAGGTTAAGGCCTCGTTGGGTAAAGAATTTGGCATGTTGATTGGTGGAAAAGATCGTTTTACACCTGAGAAGTTCGAAGACCGATCCCCGGCCAATACAGATGTGGTGCTGGGCATCTTCCAGAAGGGGGCCGGGCAGGATGCAATCGATGCCCTGGCGGCGGCGCGTAAAGCCTTTCCTGCGTGGAGCCGTATGCAGTGGCAGGACCGGGTGGCTTTGATGCGCAAGGCGGCTGACCTGATCAACGAGCGTATCTTCATGATCTCTGCGGCGCTCTCCATGGAAGTGGGTAAGAACCGTATGGAATCGCTGGGTGATGTGGCTGAGACCGCTGACCTGATCCGTTTCTACTGTGACGAAATGGAGAGGAATCACGGGTATGTCGTCGAGATGGGGCATGACCCGTTGGTGGGGTATAGCGCCAGCAATTATTCGCTTATGCGACCGTATGGTACATGGCTGGTGATCAGCCCGTTCAACTTCCCGGCTTCTTTGACCGGAGGACCTGCCGGCGCAGCCCTGGTGACAGGGAATACCGTGGTGATGAAGCCTGCCACCGATACCCCCTGGGTGGTGCGCTTGTTGGCGGAGTGTTTGCGCGATGCGGGTTTGCCAGATGGCGTGTTTAACTATGTGACCGGACCTGGTAGCACCCTCGGGCAGGCTTTGATCACCTGCACCGATGTGGATGGCGCCACCTTCACCGGCTCGTTTGGGGTTGGGATGGGTATCTTCCGCGACTTCTCCAACTGCAGCTACGTCCGCCCAATCATCCTGGAGCTGGGTGGCAAGAACCCGGTGATCGTCTCGCGGCATGCCGACCTGGAGAAAGCCGCGATGGGTATCCTGCGTTCTGCCTATGGGTTGCAGGGCCAAAAATGCTCGGCTGCCTCGCGTGTGTATGTGGAATCTCCGGTCTATGATCAATTATCCTCCAGGCTGGTGGATATGATCAACAGGCTGGTGATTGGAGACCCGACTGAACGGAATGTTTATTTGGGACCGGTAGTCAACCGGAATTCCTACCAGGATTTTAAGAATTTCACCGAAGAGCTTTCTCAGGCGGGCAATTTCTTGACCGGCGGGAAGGTGCTCACAGAGGGTGCATACGCCAAAGGATATTTCTGCCAGCCCACCCTGGTGTCGGATGTGCCCCTGGAGCACCACCTGTGGAAGGATGAAATGTTTGTGCCCATCACCACTATCGCCCGGGTGAAGGATTTGGATGAAGCCATGCACCAGGCAAACAATGTGAATTATGGCCTGACCTCCGGCTTTTATGGCTCAGAGGAGGAAATCGAGTGGTACTTCGATCATATTCAGGCGGGCGTAAATTACGTCAACCGCCCACAAGGCGCAACTACCGGTGCCTGGCCTGGGTTCCAGCCTTTTGGCGGCTGGAAAGGCTCAGGCTCCACCGGCAAGAATGGAGGCGGTCATTACTATCTGCCTCAATATATGCATGAACAAATTCACACCGTGATCCGGTGAACAATAAATGACCCTTTCCTCGCCCCATCAAGGTGAGGAAAGATTGAGGATGGTATGCAGGTCGGGAAAAGCAAAATAGGCAGGTTTTTCTTTTTTATTGGCTTGATCCTATTGGTGGTGTTTTTTGCCATGGATCAGGCTAAGCACCCATCCTATGGTTATTTCTGTGTTGGGGTAATTGTCGTTCTGCTCGGGGGATTCTTAATGATGCGCGGCCACCAGCCGCCTGCAGAAAGTATGCGCTTTCGAACCCTGCGCCGGTGGCGTGAACAACAACGGGAGCGAAAAGCTGAAAGAAACAAGAAACCTTTTGATCATTGAGATCATGATAGGAGGAGCTTAAACGCTATGTCGAAAGTAATCCCTCTTGTAGAGGCAGTACGCCAATTCGTCAGAGACGGCGATCTGGTGTATGCGGCTGGTTTTACCCATCTGATCCCCTTTGCAGCCGGGCACGAGATCATCCGGCAGCGAAAGCGTGACCTGATCCTGGCACGCGCCACCCCCGACCTGATCTACGATCAGATGGTTGCCGGAGGCTGCGCCCGCAAAGTGATCTTTTCCTACATGGGCAACCCTGGGGTGGGGTCTTTGCGCATCGTCCGAGCAGAGATCGAGGCAGGAAGGCTGGAATGGGAGGAATATTCCCATTTTGGCATGATCTCGCGCCTTCAAGCCGGGGCGACGGGATTGCCCTTCATGCCCATGAACCCAACCGCGGCAGGAGACCTGGAGAGGGTCAACCCGAATTACCGCACGGTTAAAGACCCCTATGGTGGGGGCAATGTGGTCGTGGTGCCAGCCCTCAAGCCCGATGTCGCCATCGTGCATGTGCAGCGAGTCGATTCTGATGGTAATGCTCACATCTGGGGTATCATCGGTGAGCAAAAGGAAGCTGCCTTTGCAGCTGATCGCGTGATCCTGACTGCTGAAGAGATCGTGGATGAATCTATCATCCGTTCAGACCCGAACCGCACCCTAATCCCCGGGTTTATTGTGGATGCAGTCTGTCAGGTGCCTTATTGTGCTCACCCCTCCTATACCCAGGGATATTATGACCGGGATAACAGCTTCTATCTGAAGTGGGATGAGATCAGCAGCAGCCGTGAAGCCACCCAGGATTATCTGGATGAGTGGGTGTACGGCGTCAAAGATCGAGCGGAATATTGGCAGAAACTGGGTGTCGAAGTTGAGCAGCGCCTGAAAATTGGAAGCCGACCCAGCGCCACTGTGGATTATGGGAAATACTAGACATGGCAGACTATACCTCTTCTGAGCTTCTTACAATCAACGCTGCCCGTTTGCTACGGGACGGCGATAGGGTCTTTGTGGGGGTGGGCTTGCCCAACCTGGCATGCAACCTGGCACGGCGCACCCACGCCCCCAATTTATTAATGATCTACGAGGCAGGCGTGATTGGTGCCCAACCGGCGAGGCTGCCGCTTTCGATCGGTGACCCGACATTGGTAAGTGGTGCACTGGCAGTCTGCAGCATGTACGATATCTTTGCCTTCTATCTTCAGAGGGGCAACGTGGACGTGGGCTTTATGGGTGGGGCGCAGATCGACCGGTTTGGGAATATCAATGCCACCGTGATCGGTGACTATGCCCATCCCAAAGTGCGCCTGCCCGGTTCGGGTGGTTCGATGGAGATCGCTGCCTGGGCTAATCGCTGCTACCTGCTGACGCCTCACTCGAAGCGGCGCTTCCCTGCCAAACTGGACTTCCGCACCTCGGCTGGTTTCTTGAGTGGCAGGGCTGAGCGTCAGGCTGCCAACCTGCGCGGGGGTGGCATGCTGGCGGTTGTCACAGACCTGGGGATTATGGAACCAGATGATGAGACGGGCGAGCTCGTTTTAACTGCGCTGCACCCGGGTGTAACGGTCGAACAAGTGTGTGAGAACACCGGTTGGGATCTAAAGGTAGCCCAAAGCCTACGCACAACCTTGCTGCCAGACCCTGAGGAGCTGCGCATCTTGCGTGAAGACCTGGACCCGCAAGGCATTTACTTAAAGGGTAGCGCATCGTGACAGTCATACGATCGGAGCTCAGCTTGATAATTATTCAGTTCATTCCAATCTAGACTAAAGGTTGTATGCGGTGAAAGTATGATAGCTTTTCTGATGGCATTGATCCCCATTTTGGTTATTCTCATCCTGATGTTGGGTTTGCGCTGGGGAGCGGTGAGGGCAAGCATCGCAGGGTATCTGGCTGCATTAGTTATTGCAGTATTTTATTTTGGCGGTGGGATTGAATTATTGGCATATGCGCACATCAAGGCCCTTCTGAGCAGTCTGGATGTGCTGTTGATCATATGGGCAGCTTTCCTGTTCTTCCGCGTTACCGATGAGGCCAACGCTATCGCCCAGCTTGGCGAAGCCTTACCGCACCTAACAGCCGACCGGGGCATGCAAGCTTTGGTGATTGGCTGGGGATTCGCTTCTTTCCTGCAAGGCGTGGGAGGTTTCGGGGTGCCGGTAGCAGTCGTCGCACCCATCTTGGTCGGCCTGGGCTTCCCACCCATGTCTGCCATCATCATCCCATCCATCGGGAGTGGGTGGGCAGTAACCTTTGGCTCGCTCGGCTCGTCTTTCCAGGCATTATTGGCGACCACTGGATTAACCAGCTCAGACCTGGCATTACCGGCTGCGATCTTTCTTGGAGTTGCCGCCCTGATTACCGGCTTAATGGTCATGCATGTGATTGAGGGCTGGCGTGGGGTAGCACGTTTGGCAGTACCCGCAATCCTCTTGGGATTGGTGATGGGCTTTGTGCAATTGATTGTTGCAGATAAAGGTCCCTGGAACACTGCAGCTTTTGTGGGTAGTATGGCAGGGTTATTGGTTAGTTTTGGTTTAGCTCGCATCTATCGAGGCAAGCAAAGCGATGATGGGAAGCTCGATGGAAAGGTGCTGGCAATTGCCCTATCGGGTTATGCCCTCCTGGTGATCGTCACGCTGGGCGTTCAGTTGATCCCAAGCATCAAGCACTTGCTGGGCGGGGTGGTAATAAAAGTGAATATCCCCGAGCTAAGCACTCGGCTGGGTTATATCACGCCAGCCAGTACAACCAAGCCGATTTCACTGCTCAACCACGCCGGCGCTGTCTTGTTGTATGCTTCCATTCTGGCATTTCTGCTTTACTGGATTGCAGGCAGGTATCACAAGGGTTCCATCCAGAACATCGTGACGGGGACGGTGAAAAGAGTGAAAGCCCCGAGTATAAGCATCACTTTGATGGTGTGCATGGCAGTGGTGATGGAAATAACTGGGATGACTGAAGCCCTGGCGAAAGGATTGGCGCAATTTATGGGAATATTCTTCCCACTCATTGCACCCTGGATTGGCGCATTGGGAGCCTTCATGACCGGCAGCAACACAAACTCAAATGTTGTATTTTCATTGCTCCAATTGCGCACGGCGAACCTGCTGGGATATACAGCTGCGATCATCCTGGCTGGCCAAACAGCGGGGGCAGCTTTGGCTAGCGTAGCGGCACCCGCCAAGGTTGTCGTTGGGACGAGCACAGCAGACCTGGCAGGTAGGGAGGGGGAAGTGATGCGTAAAATGCTACCCTATATTATCGTGCTGGTATTGCTCATCAGTGTTTTGACTTCATTGGGAATATGGATCAAGTTTTAAGCCATTCATGGCAGAATTCGATTAAAAAGCTATCACGAGAAAGGCAATCTATGGGAAAACCATCCGCACCGATTAACCAGCCATTACGGAAAGACCGGGCTAAAGATGACGCCTGGATCAAAGCTTACCTCCAGCGGGTACCATTCGGGATGATCGCCACTGAATATGAAAGTCAACCCTTCATCAAGCCTACACTGTTCGTGTATGATGAAGCCGAGCATGCCATCTACATTCACGGAGCACTGGTGGGGCGCATGCGCACCAATCTAGAGATCAATCCGCGCATCAGCTTTTGTATTGCCGAGATGGGTCGCCTGCTTCCGGCCGATACTGCCATGGAGGTGGGAGTGGAATATGCCAGCGTGGTCGTCTTTGGCAAGGTAGAGTTGCTAACCGAGGCCGGTCAGGCACACCACGGTCTGCAATTGCTGCTGGACCGGTACTTCCCCCACCTGAAGCCAGGAGTGGATTACCGTGAGATCCTCCCACAGGAGCTGGACATCACCTCGGTCTACCGGATCAAAATTGGCTCGTGGAGTGGAAAGGAAGACCGAGCCAGAGAAGATTTCCCCGGGGCGTTCAGCTACCTAGCTCCCTGAGAATCCGATCGCAGATCAATTACAATAAGAACTGAGGGACAGACTGACTTCAGGATAGGTCATGAATATAGCCTCCAGCTTTGAGAAGATATTTGGACGACTACCTAACGTGGAGACGCGCGCCCCAGGCAGGGTAAACCTGTTGGGAGAGCATGTGGACTACAACCAGGGCATCGTCTTACCTGCCGCAATTAACCGGGCGGTCACCCTGGCAGCTGCATCGACCTCCGATGGCACGGTGACTTTATTTGCCCTCGACCTGGGTGAACGGGTTACTTTCAAATTGAGCGACGTCGAAAAGAGATGTAATCTGGCTGGGTACCCTTTGCCAGGCTGGGCGCTTTACCCGGCTGGGGTGGCCTGGTCTTTGCAGCAAGCCGGGTTACCCATGTGCGGAATACAAGCTGTTTATAGCTCCGATGTTCCGATCGGAGCGGGGTTAAGCTCATCCGCGGCGGTGGAGGTGGCATTCGCCACCACCTGGCAGGCTTTATCTGATTGGAAAATCGATAAATTAACCCTGGCGAAGCTATGCCAGCGTGCTGAGAATGAGTATGTGGGGGTGTCGTCGGGGTTGATGGACCAGTTTGCCAGTGCCTGCGGCGTGGAAGGACATGTGTTGTGTTTCGATACGCGTAGTCTGGAATGGTCGCCGCTAGAACTGCCGCCTGGTACAGCCATCGTCATCGCTGATTCGGGTATGCGCCGCAGCCTGGCGGGATCCGCTTACAATGATCGCCGAACAGCCTGCGAGCATGCCGTGCAGCTTTTGCGAAAGTTTTTACCAGAGATCCAGGCATTGCGCGACGTCTCAACGGTTGAGTTTGCGGCTTACAGCATGTATTTACCCGTTGAGATTGCCAAACGGGCAGAACATGTAGTTAAAGAAATCCACCGCGTGGATCAAGCGATCATTGCCTTGAATCGCGGTGATGCGCGCATGTTTGGAGGGTTCATGTTTGCCAGCCATAAGAGCCTGCGTGACCTGTATGAGGTCAGCATTCCAGAACTTGACTGCCTGGTGGAAATTGCGCGCGGACTGCCCGGGATATACGGGGCACGCCTGACCGGGGCGGGGTTCGGCGGGTGTACCGTCAACCTGGTCGATGAAAAGAATGCAGCCACGTTCATACAGGGGTTGCAGCAAGGCTATCGGATGAAGACCGGAAAGGAAGCGAAAGTCTATCTGTGTAAAGCAAACAGTGGGGCAGAGGCTAAATTAGTATACTTATCGTGATGAATTATTGATGAATTTTTCAAAGATAACCGACAAGCTGTATATTGGCACGACACCGAAAGCGAAAGATTATGATCTGCTGCGTGATCTGGGGGTTAAACTGGTGATCAACACGCGCTTTGGGTTTCCTCCTAGGCGCGACCTACATTCACCTCCCATGACCAGTCTGTGGTTACCAGCGATTGACTCACCCATTTTTCCGATCCCGGTCCGCTTCCTGCAGATTGGAGTGCAAGAAGCGCTCAAGGTGATAGAAAGCGGAGGGGTCGTGTATGCCCACTGTTCGCGAGGCAGACACCGTGGTACCGCCATGGGGGCATGCATCTTGATTGCCCAGGGGATGCCAGCGGAGGAGGCGATGCAGTTGATCGAGCAGCAAAGGCCCGTCGCAGACCTACATGCCTGGTATATCCAGCGGCGGATCATGAAATTTGCCTCTGAGTGGAAAAAAGCTTCATAGAGTAATTATATTGAGAAGTACCAGGTTCAAACGCATCCCTGGCACTTCCCGTTTGTGAGACTAGCGTTTAGCCAGAGGTAAAAATATTGGGTACCCAACGTATAGCTGCCAGATTTCGCCACCGGTCGTTGAGTTTTCTGTCCCCGCATACAGGTGGTGATGGTATTCAATGGTAGAGCTATTCCAAAGTATTTTTATATTATTGCTATCACCGAATCCATCCCGGTTGATCTGATGCCAGACCAAACCATCCGAGGATTGCCATATCTCGACACCGGTGATGAGATTATCTGCCCCTGCAATCAGGCTGCCATTCCATGAATATATTGCCTCAATCTTATAATTTTTCACATCCCCAAAACCGTCTTCGATCACGGGTTCCCAAGCCGTCCCGGTCGCTGAACGGAAGATCTGTGCACCGGTGACATCGTTGCGCGTGCCCACATAGAGATAGCCGCCGTAGATGGTCATACCGCCGGTCTGGGTGTTATCTGAATCTCCAAATCCACCGCTTTTCACGGTCGTCCAGTTAGAACCGTCGTCTGACTGCCAGATTTCTGCGCCATTGGTATGATTCTCGATCGCAGCATAAAAATAACCTCCGAACTCAATAAAACTGGTCGCGAGTTCGTTACTTGGGTTGCCTTTTCCACCGGTAACCATCTTTTCCCAAGCGCCCAGGTCTCCGCTAGCGCTACGCCAGATTTCCAAACCATCCGTAGTATCGTTTGTACCCGCATAAATAAACCCGTCGAAAGTTCCAAATGGGGAAACTAGAAAGTTATCCGAATTACCAAACCCTTCTGAAACTACTCTGCTCCAGGTAGTTCCATTCGGAGTGCGCCACACCTGCCCACTCTGCCCATTCCAACCCGTACCTGCATAGAGATTTCCATCAAAAACGGTCATATCAGCGATGGCACGGTTGTTACTGATATAAGCGCTGCCAAAGCCAGGCTCGCTGACCGCGGTCCAGCTTCCATTTGTCTCCATGCGCCACACCTTTGCCCCGATCTGGTAGTTGTCAGAGGCGGCATAGAGCCGGTCATTAAAAATTTCGAGTGCTAATACTCCTGCGTTGTCAGGATCTCCAAAACCGCTGATGTTAGCCTGCCTCCAGATGAGCACAGCTGGGTCAACCTGGGGCTGCGCGGCAGGCTGTGGCATTTGCGCGGTGCTGGCAGTTAAACCGGCAATCATGCTGAAGACAACGATGATGCTAATTGAGAAGAAAATCATTCTGTGTTTCATGGCTCCCTCCTTATAGTTTATGTCGGTTGGTTTATGTAATTATTAGAGGAAAAGATTTTTAGTTAAGTCGTTAGGATCCACCTCGTGACCTGTTATGAGATCAATATCAAATATTGATGGACACAAAATAATACAAGACCGACCTAATGACTGGTTTCGCTATTAGCTCCCCAAAGACTTCTCCTTATAAAATGGGTAAGTGACCCAATATGATCTTTGGTTCATCGTTCCATACATAAAATCACCATCGAGATTTGGTTAAATAAAAATAGCCTTATAATTCCTCCCCTTCATTGCTCTTGCTAAAAATTATTAGCGTACTGATTTAATTCTGAGTCAAGTATTGAACTTCATTAATAT
>JBAPSY010000207.1:0-3462 GCA_049281855.1 Anaerolineales bacterium | reverse complement strand
GTTTGCTTAAGCCTGTAAGCGACTCGACCGCGCCATTCTTTCCAGGCTTTAATTGGATGAAAGATCGTAAAGAATATATCTGCCATCGGCTTTGAATGGAGTCGGGTTAGGGGATAGATCTCGATTTCACGCATCAGTTTCCTGGCATGTAGAGGGATGCGATAAAGTTGACCATCCTGGATATAGCAACTGGCGTCTTCGAGGGTAAAGATCGTACGCCGCCCCCCGGCGAGACGGATATTTTCTGAAGATTCGGGAAGGCGATAGTGTGGCTGACCATTGGGAAGGTGGGAATAATCGTGATCTTGATGAATGGCAATGACCGATAAGGATGCGTCAACGACATGAAAGTGGCGTACGCGGGCATGGTAGAACATCCAGTTATCCCATCCGGCGCGTCCGATGGCAAACTTAGGAAGATCTGTGAAGCAAGTGCGCGGAAAAATAAAATAATCACTGCCAGCAGGGGGATGCAATCGTCCACGAATTTGTACATCTGATAGCAGGTAAAAATCCCACCCGGGGCTGAAATCGAGCGGTTGCTGCAAGTTCAAGTCATAGCGCTGACCGACAATGAGGAACTTTTTTATCTGGCAATATACCAGAGTGGCAACGTTGACAAATTGAGGCGTTAGCAAAATATCCGCATTTACAAAAGCCAACAGAGGTGAGGTACTATATTGGCGCGCTAGCTGAAAAATTGAATTAACCAGTGGGGTGCCAAGAGGATTGCGGGTAACATCTGGTATTTGCTGAATGCCCACTTCAGCCGCAAATTCAGCCATACCTGGCTCATCCCCGATCATGAGCACACTTACTTCATCACCAAGGTGCTGCCAGGATTGAATCGCGTTTCGTTGGATCAGGCTAATGTGCGGATTGGTGAAAGGTTTGGGAGCGGTGAAAATGGTGATGAAAGGATCGGAAGACGACATAATGTTTGGGTTAAATACGAGGGGTGCGATGATCCACGTCATAGGCGGATTTATGCTTTACATCCGCATTGATGAAAGCTAGCTCAGGCTCCCTCTCCAGGAGGGCAAGGACCTGCTGCCAGCTAAAAACAGATTGACCCTCAAAATTATTGTAAATCTGGCGAACAAATTCGAGGTCAGCGGGGGTATCCACCGTCCATCGCAAGGAGCCGTAATTTGGATGGTGATTGAGCAAAGCGACCCTAAACCCGCGGGGAGTAGTGCTTTGCTCAATATACCACTCTGTTTCTGGTGGGAGGTTAGGCTGGGTAAAAGAGACACCTTCATAGAGATAAGGCATCACATGCTCGCGATGATGAAGCTGGTCGGCTTCTCTCCAGGCGCGCTCCAAGGCATCGAAGGAGCATACTTCCACGTCCAGACCAATGGGCAGGGTGCGTTTCCATGGAGGGGGCAAACGGTTGGCGGCAAAATGAAAAGGATAGGCACGTCGTGAGTTGTTATCAGGCAATTGGGAAGAATAGGATGGACTAAGGGGTAATGGTTTACCGAGAAATGCGGTCATTGTGAGATCGATCAGTGTGGGATCGAGGAGGGGGCAATCAGCGGTCAGGCGAATGATCACATCAACATGGAATTGAACGGCGGTTTGATAAAAACGGTCGAGCACATCGGAGAGGCTACCACGGTAGCAGGGAATGCCCTGCTTTTGGCAGTACTGCTCGAGGACGTCGTCGGATGGATCGGTGGTGGTGGCAAGCACAACATCATCGATCGTTTTCGCGTTCACTGTCCGGTCGATGACATGCTGGAGCATCGGTCGCCCAGCAATATCCAATAAAACCTTACCCGGCAAGCGGGAAGAGGACATGCGAGCCTGGATAATAGCTAATTTACTCATAGTCATAAGATGAAAACATTGAGCAGTAGAAAATTATCCCAATGCGAGGGCATAGGCTTTTTCAAGCTGCGGAAAGTTTTTTTCCCAATTGGCACGAGCTTCAGCAATCATGCGGGCTTTCCGTCCCATCTCATGCAGGATTTGGCGCTGGTCCATTGCATTCAGAATAGTGGAAGCCAAGGCTTCAGCATCACCATCAGGGAATAGCCAGCCATTCTCACCCGGGGTGATCCATTCCTGATTACCAGGGATATTGGAAACGATGGCTGGAGTACCGGAGGCGAAAGCTTCCAATAACGAAATCGAGGTGCCATCACTGTGGGAAGCACTGATGTACAAATCTGAATTGTGATAATAACTGGGGAGGTCCGAATAGGAGACGTGACCGGGGAATAGGACTCGATCGTAAACAGCACCGATCAGGAAGATTTGACGGATGGCGGCTGATAGAGAACCGTTGCCTAAAAGGGTCAGACGTAGTTCAGGGCGCTTTCTGGCAGCGATGACGAAGGCGCGGGCAATCACATCAATGCCATAGATGGGCTCCAAGCCACGAGTGGAGAGAAGAGTGAATGTTGGAACGTCAGAACGTTTGAATGTTGAAACATTGAAATGTTGGAGCTCTATTCCCCAAGGAAAGGTGACAATGCATTCATCAGGCATGCCGAAAGAGATTGCCAGCTGGCGGATCGTATCACAATCACCGACCAGGGCGTCAGAGTGGCGTAATGCATAACGGGTCGCCCAGCGCCAAAGAGGATTGATTTGTGCATCGTGCAGCAGGTCATAGCCCCATGACATGCTGACTAAGGGGTGAAAGCCAGCCAGCGCAACCAGAAAGGCTGAGCGTTGAATGGGACCGGCATGGATCAGGTCGGGCTTGACCTTACGGATGATGCTCGTCAAATTATCGAGCAGGCGAACCCCATCTTTCAACGTGACTGGATGATCTCCACCCACCCACTGAACCTGTTCGATCTCAGGGGGTAGGGGGCGGTCTTCGAACACCTGCCCGTCTCCTTCCAGGCGTAAATAATATACACGATGCAAAGTCTTTGCCAGGGCAGTGAGAAAGCGATGGTCGTGGGTGGTGTAATTACGCGAAAAATAAATAATCCGCATGGTGCAGTGTTATGACCGCTTTTGTATGGATAGACTGAGCTGTTGGATTAAACCATGGTCTCGTTCATAATCAAACATGGTCGCATCAATCATGGATTTTGGATAAGAACATGGAAGCCCTTTGCGATTTGATTCTGGTTCAGTCAGATAGCGTGGGACGATGTGCGCATGTAAGTAAGGGTCAGTGTTTCCGGCGATGGCATAATTAATCCGGTATGCACCAGTGACCTCCATCAAAGCGTCACCAACAAGAGCCATATCGCATAAATATTCAGCTCGTTGGATACGGTTAAGGTCATTAAGACTGGGGACAACAGGGTCAGCGAGCAGAATGCAATAACCGCGGAGAAATTGCATATCGCATAAAACCACCCAACCTGAGGGGACATGACAGATGAGAGCTGGATTGTTGCCAGCTTGTGCAGCTTCAACGCGTTCAATAATGGTTATTGCCATAAGAAATTACTGACCCAGGTCGGTCCAGCGAAGCTCTTTCCCCATTGG
>JBAPSY010000206.1:0-13830 GCA_049281855.1 Anaerolineales bacterium | reverse complement strand
CATCAAGACCATAACAAGCGGCACGCTGAACAGGGCTAACAAAAAACGCCTGCGAAACACATGCCGGGAGTATTCATGCCAGGCAATTAGCCAGAATTTGCTCATGATCTCTCTCCCTGCTCCAGGTCATCTTTTTGCACGACGCGAATAAATATCTCATCCAGGGTTGGAGCCGCAATCTCAAATTGATCAACCTGGATCCCACGCTCGACAAGGTTGCGCAGCACATCCTGTGTGCTCGCGGAAGGTGCAAGGTTTAATCGATATGCGGATGAGTTATGCTGCTCGACACGCTCCACACCGGGCAGTGTGGGCAGCTCATTGGGCGTGCGAACGATGACCGCGTGACCAGAAAATTGACGGCGTATCTCATCCAGATGTCCGTACAAGACTGTACGTCCGTGGTCGATCAGCACGATACGATCGCATAGCTCCTCCACCTGATGCATCTGGTGAGTGGACATGAGGATGGTCACCCCTCTATCACGTTGCTCACGTAATAGATCTTTGACCATCTGAGTATTGATCGGGTCCAGACCGCTGAACGGTTCGTCGATAATGACCAGCTCCGGCTCATGGATCAAGGTCGTGATGAGCTGGGCTTTCTGCTGCATACCTTTGCTAAGCTCTTTGACTTTCTTATGGCGGGAGGAGGCTAAGTCGAAGCGTTCTAAGTATCCCGTAATTCTGCGTTGAACTTCAGCTGGTGCAAGCCCTTTGAGTGAACCCAAATATACCAGGCAGCGATCCAGCGGGATATCCTGGTACATACCACGTTCCTCAGGCATGTAGCCGATATGATCCTTCTTGGTTTCCGTCATCGGACCACCCAGGATACTTACACTGCCATGTTCGGGTTTAAAGATATCCAACAAAACTCGTATGGCAGTGGTTTTTCCAGCACCGTTTGGTCCGAGCAACCCGAAAATTTCTCCTTTTTCGACATCGAAGCTGACATCATCAACAGCTTTCAATGTACCAAAGGATTTGCTGATGTGTGAGATTTCAACAGTTGGCATATGAAAAATCATCCTTTCTGTAGTTATCAGACAGGAGTGCAATTAACTCTGATTGTAAGCCATGCTGATTAAAGTGAACATAGATTTCCTGAGGTTTTTTGGTTATGTCAATTAAGTCGTGGTTTATTATTGTATCAGCACGCCAAAGGATGGCACTATCCAATGCTATAATTGCGCAATTCGATCTTTGACGACAATGGGAAAAGTAGTATGAAAACCGTTTGTGTTTACTGTGGCTCTTCCAATAGGTTGAATGATGGTTACCTGCAGGCAGCCCGCGAGATGGGAGCAGCGATTGCCAAACGAGGGATATCGCTGGCTTATGGGGCAGGCTGCACAGGGATGATGGGTGCAGTCGCGGACGGTGCCCTAGAGGCTGGTGGTGAGGTGATCGGCGTGATCCCCAAGATGTTCACCACGCCAACGTTGATGCATTACGGACTTTCACACCTTGAAATTGTGGATAGCATGCACGCCCGTAAGCAGCGCTTGGTGGATATCTCTGATGCCTTTATCGCTCTGCCAGGAGGCTACGGGACCTTCGAAGAGCTGTTTGAAATCCTCACCTGGGCTCAGATTGGTCTGCATAGCAAGCCGGTGGGGATACTAAATGCCCAGCATTATTTTGACCCATTGTTATCTACCATCGAACATGCTCGCAAAGAAGGCTTTATCTATGCTGAGCACCATTCCTTGTTCGTTTGTACCGACCAGCCGGATGTTCTGCTCGATAAGCTGGTGCAGTACCAATATCCACAGGGGATGGAAAAGTGGCTGACGCGTGAGGAATGAATTAGCTGGCTTGTAAATTCTTAGCTTTCATAAACACGAACACTGTCACCAAAATATATCCACTGTAACCCAATGCTTCGGTCAGGGATGGACTGCCATGATAACCGAACAGAGCACTGAAGATCATTCCAATAGTGGATTGGTCATTCAGGAGTGGGTTAAGGTTCCATATTGGATTAATGATGGCGGGGATGATGCCTGCCTCATTAAATTCGGCGACGCTGTGGGCAATTAAGCCGGCAGCAAACAGGATGAGTATCACTCCAGTAATCGTGAAGAAGCGCTGCAGGTTTAGCCGGATAGTGGTGGTATAGATCAGATATCCTAATAAACTCGCAGTTATCAACCCAATGGAAGTCCCAAGCAAGGTTTGAACACCACCAGATGTCAGGGAGGAAGCAGTCAGGTAGAGGGCAAGCTCGATACCCTCCCTAAGCACGGAGATAAATGCCAGGAAATACAATGCTCCACCACCCCCCAGATTCGCAGCTCGATTTACGTTGCTTTCCAACTCAGATTTCATGCTTCCAGATTGGCGGCGCATCCAGAAGATCATCCAGGTCAGTACTCCCGCTGCCAGGAGCAGGGTTACACCTTCGAATATTTGTTCCGCCGGACCTTTCAGCTCTTTGTCGACTGCACGCAATAGCAAGGCAGATAGCAAACTGACGATGACAGCACTGAGCACTCCCGCCCAAAGTGGTCGCTTAAGATCAGATCGATCTGTTCTCCGCAATGCCCCAAGGACTATTCCAATGATTAATGCGGCTTCAAGACCTTCCCGCAAAGAGAGTAAAATGCTTGTGATCATGAGGAACCTTAGGAAGGTCTGAGAAGCTTGAGACCTGGCAGCGAGTCAGCGAATTGCTCCGTTATGTGGATCTGGATAGGCGAATGATGATGGCACATCCAGAATAGTCTAACTCTATAATGAAGAAGCAATAGCGGGACAGTTTGATCACTTTGGTGACAATAAATAGAAGTGGAAGGGTAGTTACTCATATAATTCCTTTGAGCTAAATTATTTCCGATAATTTAGATATAATAACGCAGGAATAGATGGTTGTCAATGAAGGGTCACCGAGATTTTATTTAGGAATTCCACCCAAATAATCATGACAAAACTAGTAACTTGTAGATTAGATTATATTCGTCTGTCCGTTTTGCTTTACTTGGATTGCTAGCCTAACGCCACCGGCATGGCTACTATCTGCACATCAGCTTCATGGCGCTTGTGGAAGGCGAACGGATTTGGGTTGTGAAACCTGCCCAAATTTATCACATGTTCAAAACCCTCGTCATTGCTGTAATTGAACTTACGCGTGAGATTGGCATGCTGCGTGCCATTGGGGCAACCCAGGCGCAGGTGTGCCGCATGGTACTGACCGAAGCATTGATTTTGGCAGCGATCGGAACAGCTTTTTGCTTGCGTGCCGATTTGTACCTGGGATATATCCTGATTGGTGCTATGATCGCTGGCAGCTTCGCTATGCCATACGAATTTCCGATAACTAGTCTGCTGGGGGTTATCACCGTGGGGTTACTGTTTGGTGTTCTGGTAGCCATTCTGCCTGCACGTCAGGCTGCGAAATTGGAGATGATGGAAGCGCTTCGCTTTGAGTGACACCAATCCAGTTTGAATCAATAGGGCGGTTGTTCTCCACTCGCCGTATCATTTTATATCATGGTTATTTGGAACGTTTGTGATGTGTAGTCGTCTTTGTGGGTGAACCGCGGTATCCAGGAGCTTTGATGGCACAAATCGTACACAGGCGGGCATCCTGGATGCGGCTGAAGATTCGTTCATCCACCTCATCCAGGAATTTGGCAGTTGTGATTACAGTGGGTAATTTATTAATATGTCGATAATCGATTAATTGAAATAGTTTTTCGTTTGCCCATGGGGTTGGAGATTGCTCACCCAATGCATCCAGAATAAGCAAGGGGGCGCTGCGTATCTCTTCAAATCGGCGATCAAGGCTGACCGCGCTGCTGGTGCTGAAAGTAGCTCGCAAGTGATCCAGTAAGTCAGATACACTGATAAGCATGGGGGGTTGCCCGAGATCCGCGCGCGAGTTAGCGATTGCTGCCGCCAGATGGGTCTTGCCACACGCGTAGGGTCCGGTAAAGACCAACCAACCTTGAGGCGAACGTGCGTAATCAATTGCGGTTTTTAGGGCTTTCTCTAGGCTGCGGCGGTCTTCAGTATTAAGGTTGTCAGCCTGACGGTCGTCCCAATTGCTGAAGGTCTGCTCGTGATGCATTGCCAGGGAGGATAGGTCTGAATGGGTGGAGTCGTCCATGGGTCGACGAAAATCGGGTGCTTGAATAAAAACACGCGTGACAAGCTCTGGGTCTTCAAGCCGGGAGCGTATCCGACCTTCGATCTGTTCGAGTAACAGGTTGGTAGTCACCACAAGCGGTAACTTGTTGATATAACGGTAATTAAGGATCTGAAAGAGCTTTTCTTGCGCCCAGGCAGTGGCATTCTGGGTACCAAAATCATCCATGATAAGCAATGGCGCAGTGCGAATCTCTTCAAAGCGTTGTTCGAAAGTGCTTTCTGGATTATCGTAGGTGAAGCGAAGGGCATCCAAAAGGTCCGGGACGGTGATGAAAAGCGTGGGTACTCCGATCCCGACGGTGAAATTAGCAATTGCAGCGGCTAGATGTGTCTTACCACAGCCAAAACCTCCCTGAAGTAACAGCCATCCCTCTACTTTCTGACCGAACTGTTGTGCCTGGTTGTATGCCCGTTCGAGTGAATCAGCTTGCCACGGACCCAATCCCACCCGCCCCCGCGTTTGAAAATTCTCAAAGGTAAGGTGTTGCAGGTTGTCTAGATTGCTGATCGAAAACAAACGCTGGTGAATCTGTTGGGAAACCTGTCCATTGCGGCATGAACAAATTTGCACTCTGCCAAAATCCGGATGGCTTATGGGCAGGTCACGTCGTAGATAACCCAATCCATGGCAATAGGGACAATTAATATCCCCTGCCAGGCTGGCTGAAGGGAGAAATTCCGCCTCACTTATCTCGGTGGATGGCTCACTTTTCCCACTCGCCGTATCTTCGACGAGCTTCTTCAGTGTCGCGTCGATTTTGCTGATCTTTTCGGTCATCACGTCCTCCTTCCTGCCAGCGGTGTAGGATTGCCTCAATATAATGCCAGTTACGCTTGTTGCGTTCAACCGCGATACGGAAGGCATCTTCAACCCAACTGGCCTGATAGGTTTTTTCAGCATCGCGCAAGGCATCGGCAATCATTGGCGTGAGAGGTCCGATATTGGCTTCATACAGCTGAAAAATATTTGGGTGTTCGGAATAAATTTCAATTGGTTGATGTAGATGATCCGTTGCCCGCCACTCACCTCGTTGAATGGCATCCATCACTGCGCGACCTTTAGGAGAATTTAGACAGATAATTTTTTCCTGTCCTTCTTCATTCGTAATATCAGCTTGAAGTAGTGTACGCCGCTTAATCGTCTTTCGGAGGGCAACCTCGAGTGCAGCGCGCGCTTTGTCAGGGTCTTTTCCCATGGATTGGACCAATTGAGAGTCCTTCAGCAAGTCTGTAAAACGCAAGTAGTGTAATGGACCTTCCATGTGTTCGAGGTGCCAGAAGATATACAAGGTTAGCTTGAGCTCACCCAAGTTATCAATATTTAGCAAAACATGCTGAAAGAACTGCTCTGGGATGCGGATTGTGCTCGTGATTTCTTCAGGAAAACCAGGAAAGGTCATGTTTAGATCTTCCGCAAGTCAATAACCTGGGTAGCAGCATTTTCGAACTTGGTCAGGTTTTCTCGGAAAACAAGCTCAATATTGCCGACGGGACCATTGCGGTGTTTGGCAATTTTTATTTGCACAAGGTGGCGCTTGAGCGTGTCTTTCTCATACAACTCAGGTCGGTGGATGAACATGACCACATCCGAATCCTGCTCGAGACTTCCCGATTCACGCAAATCCGATAGTTGTGGTTCCTTATCGGCGCGCTGCTCAATGGCACGCGAAAGCTGGGCTGCTGCCAAGACAGGTACATTCAGCTCGCGTGCCAGGATCTTCATGTTACGTGAAATATACGATACTTCTTGGACCCGGTTTTCAGAACGCACACCACCACTCATTAATTGTAAGTAATCCACCAGAATCAAGTCAAGGTTATATTCCATATGCAAGCGGCGGCTCTTGGTGCGTAATTGAATGGGAGTCAATCCTGGTGTGTCATCCAGAAAGATAAGCGTGTCATTCAAGACTTCTATCGCCTGGGCAAAAAGCGCCCATTCATCATCGGTCAGCTTGCCGGTGCGCAGGTGGTGGGCATCGATGCCAGTTTCCTGCGCGATCAATCGTTGTGCCAGCTGATCATTCGACATTTCCATGGAGAAAATCGCTATGTGTTTTTTATGGATCAGGGCAGCATTCTTGGCAACCGAGAGCATAAAGGAAGTTTTCCCAGTGCCAGGTCTCCCAGCGATGATCAGGAAATCGGATGGTTGCAACCCTCCTAGCAAGCGATCCAAATCGATGAAACCGGTGGGAACACCGAAAGTCTCTTCATCCCGTTGTGAGAGCTGGTCGATCCGCCTATAATAATCACTAAGGACTGTCTTGATGGATTGGAGGTCACGCGTCATCCTTCGTTCGCTGACGCCAAAAATCGCTTTTTCAGCCTCATCCATGACAACTTCTAAACGGCTTTCCTCCTGGTAGGCGAGTTTGGCAATCTGATTGGCAGCCTCTAGCATTCGACGTCGAATAGCTGTTTGTTCGACGATCCGACCATACGCTTCGGCATGTAATGATGAAGGCACGTTATTGATTAATGTAGATATATAGGCGGGTCCTCCAACCTCATTCAGCTGCCCGGTCTGATCCAGTTCTTCAACCACGGTGAGAAAATCGATTGGCGCACGACGCTCCTGCAAGCGCATGAACGATTCCCATAACCAACGATGTCGTTGAATATAAAAATCATCCGACTGCAAAAATTGGGCGACTTCATAATACGTCTCGGGGTTGATTAAGACAGCACCCAAGACTGCCTCTTCAGCTTCACGGCTGTGAGGCACCACCTGTGGGGGCGGTGCAGGGGCTTCTTGAAAGGAGAGGAGGTCGCTCATGATTAGATTTTTATCAACTTTTCGATTGAATATGAAATACTGGATATCACGTTTAATCTACTCTTGCACCGCCAGGTTAATACCTCACTTTTTAGGAGGGTTTCTTCTGTGAATCGTCATCTTCCTGATCACCTTTATCTTTGTCATCGATATCGAGGTTTTCAATGAAGTCTTCGAATACCGATAAATTCTCTTCATTTAAATCTAAAGCAGGAGATTCAGTAATTTGACCTTTTTCATTGCTCGTTTCTTGCATATCTTCTTCAGGGATTACGCCGACTGAATCTAAGATTGGACGTGAGACTAAAATTGGCACATGGGCGCGCACTGCTAAAGCGATCGCATCTGAGGGGCGAGAATCAATATCAAGATTTCGGCCATCGACTTCTGCAACAATATTGCCATAATAGGTATCATCATGTAATGAAGTTACTTCTACACGTATGATGCGTGCATCCAGAATGGAGAATATATTTTTTAGCAAATCCCAAGTCAGAGGGCGTGCCACCTCTACATCTTGAAGTGCTAACGCAATCGCTTCAGCTTCGTAGATACCAATCCAAATAGGTAAATAACGATCAGCATCCACCTCTCGCAAGATGACAATCCGCTGCTGCGATATCAGGCTGACACGGATACTGTCTATTACAACTTCCACCATATCTGACATAAGAGGCCTCCGGCACCTATCATCCTCAGTGCGTAATTCTAACATGGAATAAGTAGGTTGCCGTCCGCTTTAAGTATCAAGCTGAATGTTAAAGGCTATTATCATTCCTGATATATTAGACAAATCCTTTAACATCTTGCCTGTTGTTAAGATTACGGTATAATACCCACACTTCGTTTTAAGATTGGGGATATATATATACCGCGGTAAATTTAGATAATGGAATAATGGTTGATGAAGGCTAGAATATTATGGGTGGAGGGGAAGCGGACGGATAGTACGTCTTTTGTGCCCTCCTTGCGGAAAAAAGAATACTGGGTGGAAATTGTACCAACGGGTAGCGCAGCAGTGGCGCGTCTGGTTGAGGTGGACCCCGATTTGGTCGTAGTCAATGCGGCATCGCTCCGCAGTAGTGGAAAGAGAATTTGTAACGAAATTCGTGAAAAGTCCACCGCGGTTCCTATTGTTCTGATTGTCTCTCCGGCACATGCCATCTCCGGTGTGACGTCTGCCAACGTCGTTCTTGAGCTTCCTTTTACCTCCCGCAAGCTACTTAATCGAATTGCTCCTTTGTTACCTGGTGATGGGAAGAATATTTTGCATGTCGGCTTTATTCGGCTGGACCTCGAGCGAAAGCGGGTGCGCTGCCTGGGGCGCGAGGCACGTTTGACCCCCAGGATGGCCCATTTATTACAGGTGCTATTGCTCCATGCGGGCGAAGCGGTTGAACGGCAAAGGTTATTCTCTGAAGTCTGGGACACCAAATATACTGTTGACACGCGTACCCTGGATGTGCATATTAGCTGGCTGCGTGAAGCATTGGAAGAAAACCCGCGCCAACCACAATTCCTTAAGACCATTCGAGGAGTGGGTTATCGGCTAGATACTTGAGGATCACTCCAGCCTTTATGAATGAGCCCGTTTCCTACCAAAGGCGGGTTTTTTGTTTAAATAGTTTGAATTTAGCTGGACGATGAAGGTTAACGGTTTAACCAACAAATATTCCCGTGAATATCCACCACGCGGGCACATATAGGCAGGTTGTTGTTCATGCATGGTAGATTAAGTCGGTCAGGGATGGACTCTTTTCCACGTGGCCTCATCGCCTGGGAGGCACTCCTGAATAGTTTTCCATCCCAAGCCGGGTCGACTTCCCAGTAGTCTATCCCTTCAGATTGTTTTGCCTCCAGTTTAACGGACTGATTTTCCAATATCAGGTGTAGGGTACAGGCTAAATCCGAATCATCCCTTTTGGGTCCATTCCCCTTTATTTGTTCTAGCGCAAAAACGGGTGAACCTGCCATGATCAGCCTTGTGCGGGTGGTGTGAACTGCCCGAAAACTTAGATCACTGGCAATGAACTGCCGTCCAAGTTTGGCAGCCACAACCGCTGTAGTTCCAGAACCACAGAAGAAATCTGCCACCCAATCACCAGGATTGGAAGAAACCAGAATGATACGTTCCAGCATGGCTTCGGGTTTCTGGGTGGGATATCCACTGCGCTCTCGGTGCATGCGTGCGACCACTGGGAAATACCACCAATCTTCAGGGACTTTTCCGCGCTCGAGATTGGGTATTTTGCCGAATCCGGCTTTGCGAGAAGAGGCAAAGGTCTTAACTGTGGTCGGATCGTACGGTTGGCGCACTTGATCGACATTAAAGGTGTACTTCTCGCTCTTGGTATATACCAGGATGGTATCATGCTTGCGGTTGAAAGCTGAGCGGATGGGAGAAGGGCCATGGTAGACCCAGACAATCTCATTCAGCAAACGTTCTGAGCTGAAAATCTCATCCAGTAACAGGCGGGCATAGGAGTTGGCATGCCAATCAAGGTGCAAATATAGCGTTCCAGTGGGTGCGAGGAGATCATACATCAGTTTAAGGCGCGGATAGAGCATATCCAGGTAGGAATCGATATTCAGCCAATGGTCCGGGTATCCTTCATCAAGCTGCCATTCCTGAGGGTGGCGTGAATCCTCACCCCTGCCAATCCGTATAGGATAACGCCGATTGGTAAAGAATGGGGGGTCAGCATAGATCAGATTGATTCTGCCTTTGAACTCTGGTAGCAAGGCTGCCATCACCATCAGGTTGTCTCCCAGGATCAGTTGATTATCAGGAGATGCATTTGGATAGCCAGCGCCCTGAGGATAGATAATTGAATCCATCTCCAGGGCGGCTGGTGGTAGTATGTGAATTGATTTTGTTGCCCAGGTTAAGGAGGGCATACTATTTTGGTCAAAATATACGTAACGATTCTTTACTTGCTGAATTTTGCTCTTAGGATATCCTCCAGTGTCGGCTGGCCGATTTCCTGCAGCTCATAGCGCACCCGTTGGGCGGGTTTGTTGATTTTGATGATGCGTTTAAGGTCAATCGGCGTACCAATGATGACCAGATCCACGTCAGCCTTGTTGATGGTGGCTTCCAGGTCTCTCGTTTGTGCTTCACCATACCCCATGGCAGGCAGGATTGGTCCTGTTTTTGGATATTTCTCGTAAGTGGCTTTAATCGACTTGACCGCAAAGGGACGCGGGTCAACGATTTCCGCAGCTCCAAAACGACGGGCTGCCACATAGCCAGCCCCATACGCCATTCCTCCATGCGTCAGGGTCGGACCGTCTTCGATTACCAGCACACGCTTGCCACGAATCGCAGCCGGGTCATCCACAAACAGGGGTGAAGCCGCCTCGATGATAGTCGCATTGGGGTTGAGCATCCGCAGATTTTGGCGAACCCGGATCACATTCTCAGCATCCGCTGTATCCACTTTATTGATCACGAAAACGTCTGCCGCGTATACATTGGTTTCACCCGGATAATAGCTTATCTCATGACCCGGTCTGTGTGGATCGGCTACAACGATTTGTAAATCGGAAACATAAAATGGGAAATCGTTATTCCCACCGTCCCACAGGAGGATGTCGACTTCCTGCTCAGCCTGGCGCAGGATCTTTTCATAATCCACTCCTGCATAGACGATCACCCCGTTATCCAGATGAGGCTCATACTCTTCACGTTCTTCGATAGTACACTCATGCTTATCCAGGTCAGAATAATCGGCAAACCGCTGAACAGCCTGTTTCACAAGGTCGCCATAAGGCATGGGGTGGCGGATGGCGGCTACTTTGTAGCCCATGTCGCGCAAGATCAATGAGACCCGACGGGTAGTCTGGCTTTTACCCGAGCCTGTGCGCACAGCGCACACCGATACCACAGATTTGCTGGATTTGAGTTGGGTGGTCTTCATGCCCATCAGGCGAAAATCCGGGCCTGCAGCCATTACCATGGAAGCCTTGTGCATTACATATTCATGTGGAACATCGCTGTAAGCGAAAATTACCTGGTCAACAGCTTTTTCCCGGATCAATTTTAGCAGGTCAGATTCGGCGTAGATTGGGATGCCTTTTGGGTAAAGCTTGCCAGCCAGCTCGACAGGATAGGTGCGTCCTTCGATATCCGGGATTTGTGTGGCTGTGAAAGCGACAACCTCATAATCTGGATTGTCCCGAAAAAAAACGTTGAAATTATGGAAGTCGCGCCCAGCGGCGCCCATGATTAATGTTTTGATGCTTGACATTGGCAGGTTTTTCTCCTCTAGGTTGGGTTTTTAACAGGAGGGATCAGGTCGCCCTGATGTCCTTCCTGGTTACATCACTTGCGGTGCTTGAATATCCAGCAGTCGCAACGCATTGGCCAGCGTCTGCCGGGCGGCTGCCACCAGACGTAATCGGGCTGCACGAATCTTGGGATCTTCCGTCTGGATGACTGGGACAACGTGGTAAAAACTGTGAAATTCACTGGCCAGTTCATAGGCATAGTTGGCAATGATCAGAGGGCGGTATTCCTGAGCTGCCAGCTGGACGGTAGTGGGAAAACGAGACATCAGGTCGATCAGCTGAACTTCGTGACTGGTCAGTGGATAGTCAAAATTCGCTTGGGATGGGATGCCATCGCCTTTCTTTAAGATGCTATTGGCGCGCACATGAGCATTTTGAATATAGGGACCGGTATGACCGTCAAAATTGAGCGCAGCCTGCATATCATAGACCATATCCTTATTATTGTCGATGGACAACATGGCATAGGTCATTGCTCCCAGACCTACCTGGCTGGCAACGATCTGGCGTTGTTCCTGAATCAGGTCGGGATTCTTTTGTTCGATTTCCATCATCACCCTGCGGATAGCTTCATCGGCGACATCCTTGAATAACACCAACCGTCCCTTCCGGGCAGACATGGCTCCTTCTGGCAGGCTGACAAAACCATATCCCAAATGATAGCATTTAATCGCCTGCGTGAATCCCCACATCTCAAGTATTTTAAATGCTTGTTGAAGATGTAAACTTTGGCGCACGTCGACCACATAGATTGAGCGGTCCACATGGTAAGTTTCAAATTTGATCTTCGCCAGGGCCAGGTCTTTCGTCAGGTAAAGTGTGGTGCCATCACTGCGCAGGAGGATATTACTTCGGTACTTTTCTTTCTTAAGCCCCAGTTTTTCGTCGATACGGACGATGACCGCGCCTCCTTGGGGGCGTTCATCATCCGCGATCCCTCGTGCAATAAGCTCTTCAACGATGGTTTTGGCGGACTCATCCACTTCACTTTCGAAGAACCATACATCCATTTTGATCTCAAGCATATTGAAGATATCGTTGAGCTCGTCCAGGCTCCACTGGCGTGTCTTCAACCACAGCTCCCGTACAGCAGGGTCTTTGGCATCCCATTTACGGTAAAGCTCCCGGCGTTCTGCATCATAGGCTTCTCGCTGGGCTTTCTCATCAGGTGTTTCGTCTTCCTTTGGTTCAAGCAGCGCAATTGCCTCGACGTATAGCTTGAGCAACCACTGACCACGTTCGTGGATGCCTGAGGGTTCCTGCCCCTGGTAGAATTTCTGATAGATCCAAAGGACAGTGATGACCCCCAAACCAATATCCCCGGGATAGGTGGCGCGAACCGTGTCAAACCCGGCGAATTCCACCAACCGAGCAAGAGCCTCTCCCAAAATGGCATTGCGAAAGTGACCGATGTGAAATGAATGATGTGTGTTGGGTTGGGCGTACTCGATCATCACCCGCTCACCTTTGAGTTGGCCGCGACCAAAATCTGCACCCTGTTCTATGACCGCATCCACAAGATGTTGGGAGTATTCAGCAGGGGAGAAGTATAAGTTTAAATATCCTTTAACCGCCTCCACTCGGTTAAAACCTGGTTGAGCTCCCAGGAATTCAGCAATCGCAGCTGCTAGCTCTTGGGCGCGTGCAGCGACATTGATGGGTTGCCCGGTCGCTTCCTTGATTGCCCTGCTTTCCTGAGCCGCCAGCTGGAAAAAGGAGGTCGTAATACCCCATTCACCTGAGAACGGTATTGGGTTCCAGGTGATTTCACCAGGTTGAGGAAGATGGTGTACGGTACAGTAAGACCGGATTTTATCCGAGATGACCTGCTGTTGAGACTCAAACATATGCTTAATTGTAGCAAAAAAGCGGGAGCGCCTGAAACTCCCGCTGGAAGAATAGCCTTGGATCACTGCTGGATCATGCAATCACGTCAGCAAGACCAGCCTAAGGAATGCTAGGCGACTGGTTTTTCCATTTTAGCCAGGCGACGCATCAGGCGACCTTTGCGACGAGCGGCATTATTTTTATGAATAATTCCTTTTTCAGCAGCTTTATCCAATGCGCTGATGGCTGCTAATGTGGCTGTGCGTGCGTCTTCTGGTGTGCCATCCTCGATGGTGGAGCGGGCATGTTTGACGAAAGTACGTGCACTGCCTGTGAATAAGCGGTTGCGCAGGCGACGCTTTTGGTTCTGTTTGATGCGTTTGATTGCAGATTTGGTATTAGCCAACTTGGTCCTCCAAAAAGTCCTTCTTACTTACGGCAGGCTATTTTACTTGACTGCAGCGAATTTGTCCAGTTTTCCTTGACCCGAATCCTGAGGAATGGTAAAATCCGTCCGCTTGGAACCCGCCCCCATCGTCTAGGGGACCAGGACGCAGCCCTTTCAAGGCTAAAACCCCAGTTCGAATCTGGGTGGGGGCAACGCTGAAAAGAGATGAGTGGGTATAAACCCGCTCTATGAGTGGGTTTATACCCACTCATAGTGTTTTAAAAACTCAACGCTCTTCGGTAATCTGGCAATCGTGGCTCCTATTTTTTACAATAAGAGCTTTAGACCCATGACTTTGCGTCGCCAGTTTTCACTGGTTTTGCCTGTTCGG
>JBAPSY010000205.1:0-3082 GCA_049281855.1 Anaerolineales bacterium | reverse complement strand
CCGTTCAAGCAAAAATCATTAATTTGTTCCTGCGATTGCAAAATGAATTCAACCTCTCATATCTTTTCATTACCCACGACTTAAGCCTGATGCGGAATGTCGCTTCTCGGGTAGCGATTATGTATCTGGGTAAGATTTGCGAAGTTGCCGAAACCGCTGACTTTTTTCAAAAACCGTTACATCCCTATACCCAAATGCTTCTTTCGTCAATCCCGGTGGTTACAGAAGAAGAGGAAAAGTTAAAGCCGAAAAAGGTCATTTCTACCGGCGAGATACCTAGCCCGGTCAATATTCCCATTGGGTGTAGTTTTAATACACGCTGTCCATTTGTGATGGACATTTGCTATAAAATTGACCCCGTCATGGTCGAGGCCGGCAAGGATCACACGGTTCGTTGCCACCTCTTTATTCAGCCCGAGCTTACAAGCAATGTTCGATCGGGTTAATTTCATGAATTCGTAGATCTCATCATAGGAGAAAAATATATGTTAAGAGTAGCGACTGATATTGGAGGAACATTCACCGACCTCGTTTACGTTACTTCAGAAGGAGAGGTGGGTACAGCTAAAAGTCATACGACACCTGCACAATTTGAAAAAGGTGTGATGGATGTGATCGAAGCCAAACACATCTCGCCCAGTGAATTCGTTTCCTTCGTGCACGGGACGACAATTGTTATCAACGCGATCACGGAGAGAAAAGGTGCAAAGGTGGCTCTTCTTACGACTGAAGGCTTTCGCGATATTCTAGAGATCGGTCGCGGCACTCGTCCTGACTACTTTGATTTAGAGTACCCCAAGCCGAAACCGTTCGTGTCACGATATTTACGAAGAGAAGTGCCAGAGCGTATCAACTACAAGGGGGTAGAAAGCAAACCACTCGACCTATCCGGATTGCCAGGCATCATCGCTGATTTTCGTGCTGAAGGAGTAGAGGCGATTGCCATTAGCTTTATCAACTCTTATGCCAATCCGATTCATGAAGAAACTACGCTTACAAAAGTAAAGGAGCTTTGGCCCGAGGTCTCTGCGGTGGCCTCTTACCAGATAACACGTGAGTGGCGTGAGTACGAGCGGACAAATACAGCTGTTTTGTCCGCTTATGTTCAGCCCATTGCTCATCGCTATTTGGATCGCTTAACCGATTGCCTATATGGGGCTGGCATGACATGCACGCCATACATTATGCAATCCAATTGCGGTGTGGATACCATAAAGAGTGCACGTCAGATACCAATTACGATGATTGAATCCGGCCCGGCCAGCGGTGTCTGGGGGGCTGCGGCACTGGGGCGCATGATTGGCGAGCTGAATGCCATTGCTATTGATATTGGCGGTACGACAGCTAAGTGCGGGTTGATTACCAAAGGGGAAGTTAAGCTCAACACCAATTATATGATCGAACGAACCGAAACATCAGCTGGATATCCGGTGATGGTGCCCGTCATTGATCTGGTGGAGATTGGCAATGGTGGAGGATCCATTGCCTGGGTGGATGAATTCCAGAGATTACATGTGGGGCCTCAAAGTGCTGGAGCTGAGCCAGGTCCGGTCGCTTATGCGCGCGGTGGAGTAGAACCAACAACTACGGATGCCAACCTGGCGCTAGGTTGTATTAATCCGAACTATTTTTGTGGTGGCACAATGATTGCTGACATGAATGGCGTGAACAAAGCGTTGGATAAGCTAGCCGCAACCTTGCAGTCCAATCGGCAGGAAGTGGCACGCGGTATCGTTCGGATTGCTAATAACAATATGGTTAACACCATCAAGCTGATTTCTGTTAACCGAGGGCATGATCCGCGCGACTTTACTTTAATTGCCTTTGGTGGCGGTGGCGGTATGCACGCCTGTGCCCTGGCTAGAGAGTTGGGGATAAAGAAAGTTGTAATCCCGCGCCTATCAGGCGTGTTCTCAGCTTGGGGTATGTTGTTAAGCGATTTGCGCAGAGACTACTTGCAGACTCAGATTGTAGAGCTATCCGGCGTAGAAGGAGCTGCCCAGATCAATACGGCTCTATCAATGCTAGAGGAACAGGCCATCCAGGAATATGCCGCTGAAAACATTGACCGCTCGCGGGTGCACTTCATCCGCTATGGCCGTTGCCGCTATCAGAATCAGGAACACTCAGTGGAAATTGCCCTGCCAGGTGGCATTATCACAGCTGAACAGATCGAGGCCATCCGTGAGCATTTTGCCTCAGAGTACGAGCGGGAATACACCTATCGCTTAACGGCACCAGCAGAACTGGTCTGTTATCACCTCATCGCTATAGCCGAAGTAGATAAGCTGAAGCCAGAGAAACACCCAAAAACAGGGAGAAAGCTATTGGATGCCATAAAAGGAAGGCGAGAAGTAGATTTCGTCGAATCTGGCATCCAACAGGCGACAATCTATAATGGCGATAGCCTGGAGCCAGGCATGAGCTTCGCTGGTCCAGCAATCATCGAGGAAGCAGACACTACGGTCGTGATCCCGCCTGACTTACCATGTTTTATGGACGACTTCGGCAATTATTGCATCCAAACCGCTAAATAAGGACGGTCGCTATGACAGAACAATATGATCCGATTACGATAGAAATCATCCAAAGCTCGCTCCAGGCGGCGGCCGACGAGATGTTTGCAGCCTTGCGCCACACGGCCATGAGCGCGATCATCTACGAAGTGCTCGACATGGGCACCGGCATCACCGACCGGCATGGAGAGATGGCCGGCTCCGGGGCCGGCATCCCGGCCTTCGTCGGCGTGCTGGATAAGACCGTCAAGCGGGTCCTGGATAAGTTTAACAAACCGGGCGAGATCGAGCCGGGCGACATCTTTATCACCAATGATCCGTACAACGGCGGCGTGACGCATCTCAACGACGTCGTCCTGGTCATGCCGGTCTTTGCGGGAGACGAGCTCATGGCCTGGACTGCCAATATCGCCCACTGGAACGATGTGGGCGGCATGGTGCCCGGCAGCATGTCAACCAATGCGACCGAGATATTTCAGGAGGGGCTGATCCTGGCCGGGATCAAGCTCTTCTCTCGGGGCCAGCCGATCCGGTCCGTGTTTGATATTCTCACGGCGAACTGCCGC
>JBAPSY010000204.1:0-1583 GCA_049281855.1 Anaerolineales bacterium | reverse complement strand
CAGTGTCCGGAAAGGTCCTGGAATCCCATCCATGAGGTTCAGCTTGGGAAGGATGCGTGGTTTTATCCTCAATGTGACCAACCAATTGGCCAGGCTGGCGGAAACTGTCAATATGGGAACCAATAATGCAATCACCAGCCCGAGAACCGAGATCCATTGAATGGGCGAACCGGACTGAATCATCTCACGCAGGTTGATTTTAAGTGAGATAAGCCCCAAGATCAGCAAGCTAAGGAGAAAGATGCTACCTAGGTATATGGCACTGGCATGCTGCGCCCCCCAGCGTTTAAGCGCTTTTTTAGCATCAGGGCGATAACCAATCCTCTGTTCCAGGATGAGTCGATTTTTCCCAAGCAAGTATTCACCGAGATGCGGCTGCGGATCGGTGGGTGGACTTTCAACCCGATTTGATCCTGAAAATATTCCGGCAGAATTAGGATTTCCAATGCTGCTCTCGCGAGCCAGATCGAGCGTGATGTTGGCAAGTTCATTTTCTTCCAGACCACTGGCAAACGAGAGTGACTCGATTTCTTTTCGATACAGATCGCGGGTTTTAAAGTCCATCAGCGGGTATATTCCGGCCGGGTCTTCACGCAGAGTCCGTTCCAGGCTGCTAACTGCCTCAAAAAAGTCGTTCCAGTTTTGTTCAGAGATGGCACGCAAGCTAAGGATAATATTAGCTACAACCCCACCGGCTAAAGTATCGCCTGTTGAAGTTTGGTTTTCCGAAAAAGGATTACCAGCCCCAACAAGCTGTGGAGGGAAGATAGGCAAGTCAGGAAAAGGTTGCGGGCGAATGATCCATTCGAGTGCATGCGCCAGGCTTTCTATCAGGCTGTAGCGCAGGAAAATCGGCAAAGCCCATAATTCGCCCATCGTCAGGGGTACATATTCCTGAACCTGGATCATGATGGCTTGCAGGTCAATCGTATTCAATAAATAATTTTGGAAGGAAAGCACAGATCGCCCAATTGCATAGATGCGCGGCAGACCTTTCAATGGCCCGCCTGCCAGCTTAGGCAACTGCTTATAAAAACCAGCAGATAAATCTTCATCGATTTGCAGGAGGGCTTGCCGGATGATGTAGTAATTGTCCAGCACCCATTCTGCAGCAAGGGTGAGGGTCAGATCCCGATTAGAAGCCTCCCGGAAATAGGTGTGCACCTGTTCCAGCCAATCTGCATACACTTTAAGCTCGCGTCCACCAATTACGGGCTGCTTGCCGGGTTCTTTGGGAAATCGGCTAATTTCCTGATAGTTACTTACCAGAAAATTAACCAATTTCTCCATTTGTTCAGTTTTAGATGAAAATGAATTTACCGAGATAGGAAAATCCTGTTCTCGATTATTATTATCCTGGTCATCCGGCATGCTTAACGTCTCCCGGATTTTTCTGCGGCAACCTCTGCCGCGGTTGGTCTCACTTGAGAACGCGGCACATCCTGAATAACCAGGACGGGTTTGGTGCCATGCTCGATATAATTACGCGTAACAGTCCCGTACGGCCAGGTAACCTGCCCAGAATAACCATGGGCGCACAGGATTACAATATCGATATCTTCCTGCTCGACCAATTCTTGGAT
>JBAPSY010000203.1:0-1521 GCA_049281855.1 Anaerolineales bacterium | reverse complement strand
GAAATCACCTACGGACACCTATTTTCCGGTGAAGTTTTATTCAAATATCCGAAGGTGATGCTCACAATCTGGATAGTGAGTAATTACTCCTTGATCGCTCGTACAAAGCCCTCGCGATTTCGGGTTTCACAGACCGAAGTCCACCCTCAATTATAGCACAAATGTTCTAATCCACAAGAGGTTTAGCGAAAACCCCTGGCCCTTGGCCAATGTTTTAAGATTTCTCATTTTTACTATTAGCCGATAGCAGCTAATGTATATCAGATTTCCAGGTCATATAGCCTCAATCGCCGCCAGGTTTTCTTCCGCAAACTCTGATCGTGCCGATACCGCCTCCTTGAATGCATCCAACGGGTAGATGTGTATCTCTTGTAATACCCTGGCCAGGGCAATTATTGCCCAATATTCTTTTTTATTCGCCCATCGACCCTTCTGCTTAAAGTCTAGCGGTAAAATGTGGGCTTTCGTCTGAATAGGCAGTAGCTCACTGTTAATGATCAAAGTATCGCTTTCTGTCATGGCTGCCAGCTGGCTGCGTACGGTCGATAACCCTTCTTTGAAGAGCAGCAGCATGACTTCCGGCTTGCTGATCCCAGTATAACCAATCTCTCCCGGTGCCAGGATGACTTCCGAAACCGAATGCCCCGACTTCACCGTCACCGGGTAATCATTGCGCTGGGTCGCCCACAAGCCCGAGAGCACTGCCCCGCGGCAGAAAAGCGTTGCCGCCGAGTTGATCTTCTTCCCCGCAGCTCCCGCAATGACGATACCCACACGCCGGTCCAGACTGCACTCATACTTCGGTTGGATGGAGCGGGTGGGCAAGGGTGTCTTCCCGGCTTCTTCAGCCACCGATTGGCGATACGCCTTGCTGTACTCCGGACGGTTCGATTGGTGAATGATCCCCGTGGGGAAATTAAGCAAAGTCAAGGTATTCTCTAACAGGCTTTTGCTGAAGCGGTTGTTGGGCACGTAATAGGCCGTGCACAACTCCCAGATATCCACCAGCGAGAAGCCTTCATTCTGGATGGCGTTGACAAGTAAATCAGGTAATCCTTTATCGAATGAGGTCGTTCGTGCAACGAAGCTGGCACCGTTCACCGCCACCGTCTGGCAGATGTCCATCGGGTGCTCCAGCTGCCCGAATGGCGTCGAGCTGGTCAATCCGCCCAGTGGTGTGGTGACGGAGTGCTCGCCACCCGTCATCCCATAGTTGAAGTTGTTGAATACCACCACCGTTACCCCGATATTGCGCCGGGCGGCGTTGATCAGGTGGTGCCCGCCGATGCCGCAGCCTCCATCCCCCATCAGCACGATCACCTTGAGCTCGGGATTCGCCAGCTTGATCCCCGTGGCATAGGTCACCGAGCGCCCGTGCAAGCCGTGGAAGGCATTCGTGGTAAAGTATTTATCCGCCAGCCCACTGCAACCAATGTCGGTCACGATCACCACCTTGTGTGGATCGATCTGCAGCTTGACGAATGCGGCATTCAGGTGGTTGGTGATCATGCCGTGCCCGCA
>JBAPSY010000202.1:0-7654 GCA_049281855.1 Anaerolineales bacterium | reverse complement strand
CCTATGAATAGAGAAAATCGAGCGGTGAAGTTAAAAAAGCTTGGATTCATTACCCACACGGCGGCAACGGAGAAAGAGACAATTGACCTTGCGTTAAAGAATAAGCCACAGGTCATCGTAACCGATAACCAAAAGGTTAGTGTAATCAACAATCTTAAATGGGTAGACAATATCAGCGGTTTGAATATGACCTGGGATATTTGCCGTCTGCCTGAACTAAGAGAGACAATAATAATTATGTTAACCGCGGACGAAATAGAACCGATTTTCCTATGGCAAGGTGGGGACTTTTATCTGAGTAAGATGCATTTTGGAGGGGCTATGCTTGAGATGATATTGCAAGAGTACATGCGATAGCGGAAAGGACTAGAAAAAGATTTTTGGGAATTAACAACCATTTATGTCTATAAAATAAAGCGACTAAGAAATAAAAAGACTTGACACCCCTTCCAGCTTCACCCAACCTCGCTCGAGAATAAAACTCGTGGTACTGCGACAGACAAAGAACATCTACCCAGGGTCGCAAGGAACGCTGCTTGATGTTGGGTTTCGAGCGGGAGGTCATCGCCCTCAATCTAACCTACGACACGGATACTTATCAGTTGAGTAAAACGGAGCATCGATTGCCAGCTCGGTGGATAATCATGGGTGGGCACAAAGAAGGAGAGGAAATGAATATGGAAATGCCAGCCAAAGAAGGATTCATCCCATTCCGGGGATATAAAACCTGGTATCGCAGCGTGGGTGGACAGGAAGAGGCTGGAGGGGCGGCATTCGTATGCTTGCACGGAGGCCCGGGGGCAACGCATGACTACTTCACACCCCTGGAAGCCTTGGCTACCACCGGACGGCAGGTGATCCTTTATGACCAGCTAGGTTGGGGCAATTCTGACCACGTAAACAACACAGCCCTGTGGAGCATTGAACTATTCATCGAAGAGTTAGGTGAAGTTCGCAAAGCCCTGGGGCTTGAACACGTTCACATTTTGGGCCATTCGTGGGGAGGAATGCTGGCAATGGAGTATGCCTTAACCCGTCCAGAGGGTTTGGCGAGCGTGATCCTGGCCGATACGACGGCAAGCACCCCCCAGTGGATGGTCGAAACAAATCGCCTGGTCTCAGAACTCCCACCCGAGGTGCAACAAACCATACATAAGCACGAAGTGGAAGGTACCACGAACTCCACGGAATATATGGAGGCGTGCAAGGCATTCTCCAAGCGGCATGCAGGTGGGCATATTGATCCAAAGCCGGAGTGGGTCAAGAAGGCGTTCGAAAAGCTCTCGGATAACGAGGTGTACCTGACGATGTGGGGCCCAAGCGAGTTCTGTGCAACCGGCACATTGAAAGACTGGGACATTACTGACCGGCTGGGTGAGATTCGTATCCCGACCCTAGTCCTTGCGGGTCGATATGACGAAGCGACGCCTACCCTGGCGGAGACGTTACAGCATGGCATTTCTGACTCCGAACTGGTTATCTTCGAGAATAGCGCACATTTTCCTCATATCGAAGAGACCGAACGTTATTTACAGGTGCTTGAGCGATTCTTGAGGCGCGTGGAGGCGAACACGTAGCCGACATTCCTGAGGAACTCGATTCAAAACATATGCCGGAAATGGTACGGGTGGAATGCCACCCGAAGGATGTTGACTTATTCGCGCTCGGAGAAGATTGCTTCGACCAGCTTCAAAAACCGAATTATGCTGGTCTCGCAACAACTTAAACATTCAGCCCTCGATGACAGCGGTGGGGGAAGATTGCTTTACAACCGTTAGATTGGATCAATACACGACGATTGATTGCATGGTTGGGATAGATATTCATGCAGCTAATCTAGTAAACCAGCAATAAACTTTGCTTGACTCTGGAATATAATTTATATAAATGGACTTAACCCCAGAAAAGAAATACCAGCTTTTACTAGAAATCTCGCATAAAGTCCGCGACACATTGGATCTGGACGAGATCATGGAGCACCTACTCGATGCCGTAAAAACTGTGCTGGATTACGATGCCGCCGGCATATTTGTGCTTAATCAAGATTTGGTGCGTGGGCGGCATGAGTCGCCGCTCGGGATGATCGCAGGAATTGCCAGGCGAGGGTTTGATCCTAACCCTCCTGAAGAAGATGCCATGCTCATGCACGGTGATGGGATAACGGGTTATGTTATCCATAACTGCAAGAGTGTGGTAGTGCCTGATGTTCGCCTGGATCCGCGCTATGTCCAAGGGCGCCGGGCAACACAATCTGAGATTACCGTACCGATCATCCGCAACGAACGAGCGATTGGTGCTCTCAACCTGGAGAGTGATCGTTTATCAGCCTATACGCCTGACGAGATTGAAGTGCTTCAATTTTTCGCCGATGCTGCAGCGATTTCGATTGAAAAAGCAATGTTGCACAAGCAGTTGCTTGAACAGGAGCTGATTGGCAAGCAACTCGAAACTGCACGAGAAGTGCAATTCAAACTACTTCCTCACAGCTCACCTAATCTATTGGGTTACGATATCGCGGGGATCTGTATCCCTACAGATGAGATTGGCGGAGATTATTTTGACTACATTCCTTTATCCCATAACCGGCTAGGTCTGGCAGTAGCCGACGTCTCTGGGCATGGCATTCCTTCAGCGTTGGTCATGACGGCGTTTCGAGCTTTACTACGTACCAAAGCGCGTGGCAAATCGAGACCAGCCAATATTGCCAATACGATAAACCAGATCTTACCGGAATTTACTGGAGACAACCATTTTGTCACCGTATTGTATGCCATATTGGAAGCAGCTTCTGGTAACTTGACCTATATCAGTTGTGGGCACCCACCGCCATTATTGCTGCATGCAAACGGTGAAGTGGAAAAATTAAATAACCACAACCCTGCGCTCGGGATTTTTCAAAACCTGCATTACAGCGATGAGGAAATTAAATTGGCTGAAGGGGATATTTTGGTTCTATATACAGACGGGGTGATTGAACTAATGAACCAACATGATCAGCTCTTCGGAACACTGCGCCTGGTGCAAGTGATTCGGGAGAACCAGCAGCTGGCTGCAGCAGAAATAATTCTTAAAGTCATTCAGGCTACCCAGGGTTTTTCCGATGATTATGGCTTTCTGGACGATTTCACCCTCGTTATTGTGAGACGGGAAAATACCTAAAAAACAATATGAGGGGATTAACAACAAGCACATTATTGTATAAAGAAGATATATGCTTGGTCAATACCGCCGCAAGCGGTCTATAACCTCGCACAACCGCCTCGCCATGGATACAAAATAAAGGAGGAATTGATGAAAGAAAAGTTGGATTTGCTTGGCGCAATCGTTGCGCATATTATTTTTATCTCAAGCATCATCACCTTTTCCTCTCGAATAATATTCAAACTTCAACCTGGGCATTGGGTCGGAATCCCCATTCTGCTAATGGCCTTCCCGCTTGCTTACCTTCTTATTATGGCTACTAAGTTCAACCGCCCATTTCTATACTATATTCAGATTGGGTTAATGCTTATATGGTTGATCATACTCTTCTTGGTGGATTACGTCTTCAAGTATAACTTTCGTCAAACGCAATGGCTGGTAATCAGTTACGTGATGCTCTATTTTGCTGGCACAGGAGGGATGATCGGTATCGCAGCCCAAGCTGGTAGAGGATGGACAATATCAGCGATCATCCTATTCTTCATTACAGCTATTTTAGCTTTTGTACAGCGAGCAATCACTGGCATATGAAACCTGCGGATAAATGACGGATGAGGCAAGCTGTTGGCTTTAGGGGCAGTGACTGGGTGTTGATTTCGGGTGGATTCGACTTTTTAGCTTCGGTACCCTGTCAGATTTGCTCCGTTGTCGTTCACGCAGCGAAAGGAAAAGGAGTACAAAGAAGGTAAGCACTGTGCCGGCAGCACCGACGGCGAGCGCTCGAAAATAGATTGGGTCAGGATGGTGGATGACCTTGGAGAGGATATCCACCGGGGTGCTCGGGAACAAGTCGTACATTTTGCTAACGCGCCAGATGCGGGAATGCTGAAACAGGTCATGCAACAAAAGGATCAGCACGCCCAGGCTAAAGATCCGCTCGACAAACCTTCGCCGGCCGAGCTTGACCAGGAACTCCTGAAGGTAAATGCTACCGAGCGTGATCAGCACCACCAGTGGCACAATGAAGAAACGGGAGCTGACCCGCTCCGAGTCGGTCAGGGGAATGGGCAAATGGTTTATGACCAAGTAGATCTGCCCGATGGAAAGGAAGGTGACCACAGCGATGGGTGCCAGCAACGTTTTTGTGCTGGATCCCTTGCGCCAGGTCTGGTAAATAGCGAAGTAAATAAGGAATGCCAACCCGATCAGCCCAATGTACGTATCAAATTCCCACCAGCCCAGGGACATGAACCGACCGGAAAGTGCTTCCGTTGGAAACTTGAGTATGATCATTGCAGAGAACAGGTCGGATACGGTGGGAAAGCCGGAGATAAAGTTTTTACCGCCCCCCAGGAACTCGATTGCCGGAGGCAGAAAACGGAACAGGCAAAGCAGCAGGCTGAAAAGAATAGCCTTGATAGCTGGCAGGAGGTATTTCTTTGGGGAAAATAACCCCCAGGCAAGCAGGAAGAACCAGCACCATAGGACAAAGTGGAAAGCGCCCTGCAGTGAGATTGCAAAGAGGGTTAAGGAGATAAATAACACCCACTTCCAGCCCGCCTTTTCATCCTCCAGGACTTTCAACAGCAGCAGGATTAAAAAGGGCAGGAAGAAATAACCGGTCCATTCGATGTGACCAACCGCATAGTGGGCCGTAATATGCCCGTTGAAGTTGAACAGCAGCACCAGCACACTGAAGGCCGCCGGAGCCAGCGAATACCGCCTGCGCAGTAAGAGCAGGCCAATATATCCCACCGAGAACAGGATCAGTATGTTCACCAGGGTGAAAAGCCCCGGCTCAAGGAAACGCAGCAGGTAAGCCTGGGGGGAGATCAACGTATTCGGCCGGGCCAAGTAGCGATCGGTCGTGACAAGAGTCGAGCCAATTTGCAGTGGAAGCTGGTTGGTGAGGAAAGCCTGGCGCAAAAAACTAAAATAAGCGCCGGCAGTAGTCCAATCGTGCAGGTCGAAGGGAATCTTGCCCCAGTTCAGAAACAGGCACCAGTGGAGGATGCCCACCAGATACAATATAGCCTGCCAGAGAGGGTTGAGCCAGATCGAGATCCGCCCTGAATCGGAGATGAAAAATGCTTCGATCAGGCTGGTAAACCAATCTGAGAGGATGACCCTTATCGGGCGTTTCATAGGCATGCGTTGATTATAAACCTTTGTTCAAAATCGCCGTCCGTAAGTGCTGAAGATTGACCAAAATAGACCCTATTCGAAATAGGGTAAGATAAGATCATGCTGAACTGAGGCTTGCTCCCCGCCCTCGCTCCTCAGGTGTCTTGGCGATGCCCTACGAGGTCACCAACACCAAGCCAAGCATTATTCAAAGGTTGATCAACCGCCTCTGTTCACTATTCGCCTATTCTCCCCCTTATCCTAGGCAGTTATAAAATTAGCGGGGGATCGGAGTTGAGAACCCGACCTGCAAAGACTTTCAGGCGCGGATAAACTTGACTTAATCTTAAATCGATGTATAGTTGAGCAGCAACAATTTTTGCATGGCTGGCTGTTTGAAGTCTGCTTCGACGAGTTTGGAATAGGATGATCTCAGGAGGGAAATGGGATGGCTTCAGCTGTCGTGATATTAACTGCGATTGAGTCAGGTGTTGGATTCCTTTTAACCAGTACAATCTTATATCTGGTGCTCTCGCATGGGCGAAAGGCGTATCACTACCTGTTTGCAGCTTTCCTGCTGATCTGCACAATCTGGGACCTGGGTACTTTCGTGATGATGCTCAGGAACGAGCATGCAGAAGAGCTGGTGACGATTGGACGGGTAGCGATTATGCCGTGCATTTTTATACCGGCATTGATCTTTCATTTCGCCAATTTATACACCGGGCACCCGATTAAGTGGGCGGTGGTGCTGGTATGGGTATCGACCGGCCTGACCTGGGTGCCGATCCTGGCGGGTGTGTTATACAAGATCGAAGGGATTTATTCGTACAAATGGGGGAACATATTTCGAGTGGTGCCGAGCGTTTTCGACCCAATGATCTTTATCTTCTGGTTCGGTATCAACCTGGCAGCAATCTGGATATTGCTGAAGAATGCGAGACGAGTGTCACTGCAGCTGGAAAGACGACACTACGTTTACATTATTTCCGGCTTGCTGGCAGTTACCCTGGCAATCGTGAAAGCCCTGGTGACCGTGGGGATTGATGGATCCTTCCTGCTACCGCTGGGAATGTTGATGAATGATATCTTTGTATCGATCATTGGAATTGCAATCATCAAGGACAGGCTTTTCGACATCACCGTGATCATTAAAAAGGGCACCATGTATTCCATTCTCGCAGCCTTGCTCATATTTATATACAGTTTCGCCGAACACACTCTCGTCACCTTTATCGGGGAGACTGTCGGAGAGCAGTCAACTCTTTTACACCTGATCTCGATTGCGATTGGGATCGCAGTACTCATGCCAGTTAAAAATCGGCTTGAACGGGCGGTGGACAAGTATTTTGCACGCAGAAAATTGGTGTTTTAGCCATTTATTTTGAAAAAGTAATCCAAAAAGTCAGATGATCACCCGCTCAACAACAGTGGCAAAGCCGCCAACGAACCGATTGGGTTTTACATAAATGGTGCGAGAATAGATGGGGGTCTGGACCGCACTGCCACAGCCGTTGAACCAGACCATTCAACATTTATCCCACCAATCGTCTGTGGAAAGGAGAGGAAATGAGAGTCCAAAAAGCAATTGAGATCAACACACCACCTGGAAGAATATGGCCCTTCTTTGTAGAGCCTGAAAAGGTTTTGCAGTGGTGTATAACATTCAAAAAGTTCGAGTACACCAGTGGTCAACGTAGTGATGTGGGAGCACCTCTTTACATCGAGGAACAAGCCGGGGGCCCACTGATGAAGATGCATTTCAAAATCACAGAATGGAAAGAGAATGAAATAATTGCACTGCGAATGATTTCAGGCACTGGGGTCAAGTCTTATGAGCAAAGTTGGTCGCTTGAAACCATCCCTTCGGGTAGCCGGTTTACTTTCAAGGAGGAAATTGAGCTTCCTTATGGGGTCATCGGTAAACTGATTGGCCTAGTCCTCGATGGTATGTCTGCGGCAACCGTTGACAAGATGCTGATCAAACTAAAAACCTTGGCTGAGGCCTGAAGGAGGGTGGCGATATGATAGGGGTCTGGCAATCGTACTCAGACATTTACTTGATCGTTGCCGGCGTGGCGATGTTGGTCTCCTTTGGCATCCCACTGATGGTGGTTCCCATGAGCTGGGCGCGTGCCTTCCGCTGGGAGGTACCGAAGCCTGAGAACCTGACCATATTTCTGGGTCGTTCTGTAGGCGTATTCATTTCATTGGTGGGTGTGTTCGCGTTCGCCGTGACCCGCACCCCGGCGGCAAAGCCGTTCTTTTTCAACTTCTTACTTTGGCTTTTTACGGCAATGATCATCCTGCATGCCTACGGGGCAATCCGTAAAACACAGCCAATAACAGAGACCATCGAAATCGCCGTGTGGATTGCACTGGGCCTGAT
>JBAPSY010000201.1:0-7179 GCA_049281855.1 Anaerolineales bacterium | reverse complement strand
ACGGTGATTGTCATAGGCTTCTCCTTTGCAGTAGGTCAACCGAACAAACCTGTTATACCGGATAGTAAGAATATGGGCAAGTGATATTTGTCAGAAAAAATCTTAGAGATGTCTACCAACAACCTTCACGATCATATATTGAAATTAGGAAACCTATCCTGTGACACATAGTACATCTGTCTCTACCTGCAATCTATATCTTGATATAATCTATATACACCTGTTCGATCATGTCATTTACTCATTGAAATTCTAAGGTTTTGGTTACACGATCCTAAATCTTGATCAGTTATGAAAGGAAGTCCGCTATGCGGCTATACGTCGATAGTGCCAAATGCTCTGGGTGTCGAGCCTGTCTAGTGGCTTGTTCACTCAATCTATTTCAAGAAAGTAATCCCAAAAAAGCCTCACTCAATCTCATCCCTCATTTTCCCAATCCCGGTGTCTATGAAATGAAAGTATGCACCCAATGTGGAGATTGTGCTGCGGTTTGTCCAACTGAGGCAATCAAAAAGAATGATCGCGGCGCTTATTATGTCGATTTTGCTGAGTGCGATTTATGTGAAGCTTGTGTACCTGAGTGCCCCGAAGACGTAATGTTCGTACGCACTGAGCTGGCTAACGCCGCCTGGAAATGTGACTTATGCGGTGACTGTGTCAGTGTGTGTGGCACCAGCGCACTGTGGATTGCTAATTAGGAGGCAGCTATGAATGGTTACGGTGGATCAATTCTAAGGGTCAATCTTACCGATGGGAAAATTTCCAAACAGCCTACACCTTCCCAACTGACGCGTGATTTTATTGGCGGGCGAGGTTTCGGCATTTATTTCCTGTTCAAGGAAGTTCCAAAAGGTGCAGACCCTCTTGGACCAGAGAACAAGCTCTTCATTTCCTTAGGTCCGTTATCTGGCATGATGGTCCCTGGTGGTGGAAAATGCGATTGGACGACTAAATCTCCCCTTACCGGTGGTTATGCAGATGCCTCGCTGGGAGGTCACTTCACAGCTGAGATGAAATATGCTGGATTGGATACCATCATCCTTGAAGGGATCAGCGATAAGCCAGTTTATCTTCTAATTGATAACGATAAAATTCAGCTCCTCGATGCGTCCTCCCTGTGGGGTAAGGGTGCCATCGATGTTGAAGTAGAGCTCAAGCACAAGTATGGCGAGGAATATCAAATTGCTGTCATTGGTCCTGGTGGAGAAAATCAGGTCCTCTATGCCTGCGTTAACCATGATTTTGGTCGCCAGGCAGGGCGTGGTGGTGTTGGAGCGGTTATGGGCAGCAAGAAAGTCAAAGCCATTGTCCTGCATGGCACCAAGTCTGTCCCCGTTGCTGACCTTGAAAGCTATCGTAAAGCAGGCATGGCGCTTTATAAAGCCTGCAAGGATGCCGAAGGTCTGGCGGAATGGTCTCGTTATGGCACCACAGTAGTCACAAGCTGGTGCGATGAAGTCGGTGCTCTTCCCACCCGGAATTTCAGCGCTGGTTCTTTTGAGCAAGGGCCGGGTATTTACGGGCAGACTATGCGCAAAGAAATCGTCATCACAGATAAAGGTTGTTTTGGCTGTCCTTCTCCATGCGGCAAATACAGTAATATGAAGCGCTACAATACCCAGGTTGAAGGTCCTGAATATGAGACCATTGGCATGATGGGATCCAATTTGGGCATTGGGGATATCCAGGCGGTGGCAGAAGCCAACCGGCTGGCGGATGATCTTGGGATTGATTCCATCAGCACTGGCGGCTGTATTGGCTGGGCAATGGAATGCTACGAAAAGGGTATCTTTACCAAAGCAGATACTGACAATCTCGAGTTAAAATTTGGAAATATCGAGGCTGTATTTGCACTGATCAAAAAGATCGCCCATCGAGAAGGCAAACTTGGTAATTTACTTGCGCAAGGGACCAAGCGCGCCGCTCAGCAGGTCGGTAAAGGCACGGATAAATTTGCCATTCAGGTCAAGGGTATGGAGCAATCCGCTTATGCCACGCACAATGCCACTGCCATGTTGGTGGCCTATATGACCTGTGACGTCGGCGCACATCACAACCGCTCCTGGGCCATTACCTATGACCTTCAGGTCGGGCGCGACAAAGTCGTCCCGGAAAAAGTTGCCCGTGTCATTTGGCTGCAAAACTTCCGCCCAATGTTCGATGTCATGGGTTCTTGCCGCTTGCAGTGGGTTGAGCTGGGTATCGACCGTGATTTATACTGCCCCGTGCTCGAATCCATCACGGGCGTAAAACGTTCCTGGGAAGACCTTGAAGCAGTCGGGAATCGCATCTGGAACCTCACCCGCATGTATTGGGCTCGCGAGAACAATAACTTTGGTCGTGAGTGGGATCTTCCTGCTCCTCGCTTCTATACAGAACCGCCCAAGACGGGCGTGACTGCTGGTCAGATTACCAAATTTGAGGACGTCCAACGCTTGTTGGACATGTACTATGAGCAACGTGGTTGGGATACCAATGGCATCCCCACCCAAGCAACCTTGGAAACCCTTAATCTGACCACTCTGGTAGCATAGGCTATTTTCTGAGAGCAGCTATCAGAGAAGTTCGTTATACGATTTACTCGGCACCAGCAGAAGAGGCGCAGCGAAAAATGGAGTACACTCAGTGCCACCCAAACCACGCTGCGCCCTTCATTTCAGACATATCCTTGCTTTCTTACTAATTATGAGCGCTACTATCCGCCCCCTTGGAATGTTAAAATCTTACCTTGGCGACCTTAAGGAAACCACTGTCGAAGCTGGTCATTCGGTTCGTGAGACCTTGTCCTTGCTTGGGATAAACCCAGACTTGGTAGCAGGTGTATTTATTAACAACGAACAGCAATCCAAAGATTACATTTTACAGGACGGGGATATCGTTAAGCTGTTGGCAGTTATTGGCGGTGGATGAAGCACCCACCTGACCGGTTTAATTTCCTTTCCCACAAAATTCGTTTACCACGTCCCATAATACTGGTAGTCCAGATTCGATAAAAGAGATTGGTACTCGCTCATCATGCCCGTGGGCTAATTGCATAATTGGCATTTCCGGCGGCAATATCCCCGGTGTAAATCCGTATACTTTAATCCCGGCATTTTGATACTGGCAGGCATCTGTTGCCCCGGGCATTAACATCGGTATGACCAACCCCTCGGGATCCATTTGACGTGTCCTTCTTTCCATAAGCTTAAATAATGGGGTTTCGGTGGAAAATTCCGCCCCACAGGTCGTATATACGGTTTCCAGCTCGATCTGTTCTCCAGTAATTTGGTGGATTTCTTTTATAACACTTTCGGGGGTCTGCCCAGGCACCAATCGGCAATCGATATCGACCTCTGCCATAGACGGGATGACGTTCACTTTACTCCCTGCACGCAGTATGGTTGGTGAAATGGTATTCGTCACCAGCGCTCTGAGCATATTAGCGCTATCCCCTCTCAATCGGTCCAAAACAAAGCTCATCAACATGGGTGAATGGAGCAGTCTGGTAAGTGCGCCGAGTGGAGATTTTACTTGCGAACCGGCAGCATCCAGCATCTTGAGAAAAGTCGGTGTAAGATGCACGGGTAAATGCTTTGCTTGTCGTAACTTCTCAATCGCTTGAGCCAGCAGATATACCGGATTATCCGAATGCGGGATCGAGCCATGACCTGGTTTCCCCTGTGCGCGTGCCCTCAACCAGCATACTCCCTTCTCCGCCACCTGGATTGGATATAACCTGGTCTTTCCGAAATAAATCGTCATCGCTCCCCCTTCTGTCAACCCATATTCAGCATCAATCAAATCGCGGTGTTGCTCCACCAGAAATTTCGAGCCATGCGTAAAACCAGCTTCCTCATCAGCTATGGCTGCCAGGATGACATCACGTTTAAGGTGGGTTCGCTGACGGAATAAACTCAGGAATATTTGCAGGTACATCGCCAGAAAGCCCTTCATGTCCAGCGCTCCCCGTCCCCAGACGACATTGTCAATCACTTCCCCACCAAATGGGTCATGGCTCCAACGGTCCCGCTCAATCGGCACCACATCTACATGTCCGCTCAATAAAAGCGGTCTCTCAGAGCCATCCCCTTTTATTCGAGCTACGAGATTAACCCGGTTAGGTGCCGATTCGACGATTTTGAACCCTTCCTGTGGAAAGCCTGCCCCTTCCAGGATATCTTTAACGATCAAAATCGCCGGGAGCTCATTCCCCGGTGGGTTAATCGTCTCTGCCTTGACTAGCCTCACCAGATGATTCACCGTCTCGTCTGTTTCAGTTTTCCAATTCAATGGTTCAGTCATGGGATATTCTCCAAATCAATCAACCTTTTCTTTTTATTTTGTCTCGTATCTACAATGCAGAGGAACTCGATCCAATCGACTTCAATTGTGTTACCAAAACCGCTACAAGGATCAAACCACATCCAACCAACTGTACTGGTTGCATGGTTTCTCCCAGGAATATAAAACCTGTCACCGCCGCAAAAACCGCTTCCATGCTGAGTAGAATGGTTGCATCCGTGGGAGGGGCATATTTTTGACCCAACACCTGCAGGGTGTAACCTATTGCAGTCGAGAGCAGCCCGATATAAACGATCGTCCATCAGCCAGATATCAATCCGTTAGAAGGCATATTCATCCCAAAGCTTGTCAGTAAATTGAACACACCCGCCGCTAAATATTGACCCGTAGAAAAAGTCAACACATCCATATGCTTCACTGCTCGGCTCACCAGAATAACGTGCAAAGCCCAGAGTAAAGCCCCTGCCATTTCCAGCGCATCCCCTGAGGCGAGGCGCAGGCTACCACCGGTGCTTAGAAGCAAGCTTCCGATGATTGCGATCCCGGCACCAAGCCAGGAGATCCAGTGGATTTTTTCTCCCCAAAATAATAACAGGATGACTGGCACAAGCACAACATAAAGCGTGGTGATGAATCCGGCATTACCAGCTGTGGTGGTTTCCAACCCTGCCTGCTGTAACCCTGCTGCCCCAAATAATAAAACTCCCGCCAGAATAATAAAGGAGAATGATTTCCGGCCCAAAACCGGTGATGAAATTGCTTTTCCAGTTTGCAATTTGACCCCCAGTTGAGATCGATTGGCTTTATTCAATGGATTTATCTTGCTGAATGGCAACAGGACGAGCCCACCCAGCAGGAATCTTAATCCGTTAAATGTGAATGCATCAAAGTATTGGGCAGCCACTCGCTGAACTACAAACGCACTTCCCCAAATGAGTGCCACCAAAAGCAAAACCAGGTCTGCCCTAAAGCGGTTCATGGTTCGTTTGGTTCGGAGAAATTAACTCTACTCGATGTCATCCCCTGCTTTTCAGCCATTTCAACAAGTGTGTGACGCTAAAGGTATTGATGACATCGTCTGCTTCCACCCAGCCTCGACGTGCTGTGGAGACACCAAAGTGCATTAAATCCATATCTGTATCCCTGTGGGCATCTGTATTAATGCTCAACTTTATTCCCAGTTCAATTGCCCGTCTGGCATGCACGTCATCCAGGTCCAGCCTTGCTGGGTGTGCATTGATTTCCAATGCCACTCCAGTATCAGCTGCTGCTGCCAACACTGCATCCATATCCAGGTCAGCCCCCTCTCTATCAGGTAGTAACCTGCCGGTTGGATGTCCGATAATGTCCACATTGGGGTTATGCATCGCTTTGATCAATCGCTCAGTGACTATTTCACGCGGCTGACGTAGGCTGGAGTGCACTGAGGCGATGACGATATCCAGTTCAGCCAACACTTCATCTGAATAGTCCAGACTCCCATCAGACTTGATTTCAACCTCTGCCCCTTGGATGATATGGATCCCGTCTCCCAATTCCTTGTTAATCGCATCGATTTCCTTGCGCTGCTTTTTTACATCCTCTGGGTTCATTCCCTGCGTTATCCCCAGGCTGTTGGTATGATCCGTGATTGCCAGCAGTTTATACCCGCGCCTCGTGGCTGCTTCTGCCATCTCCCGAATCGATAATTTTCCATCACTCCAAGTGGAATGCAAGTGTAACTCCGATTTGATATCCTTGAGCTCGATTAATTCTGGCAGTTCACCCTTGATCGCTGCCTGTACCTCCCCTCGGTCCTCGCGTAATTCCGGTGGGATCCAGGGTAATCCCAGGGTTTTATAAACATCCTCCTCGCGCTCACAGGTAATCTCACTACCATCCTTCCGCGCCAGTGAATGCTCTGAGAGTGAGAAACCTTTCTTTAATGCATATTCCCGAAGACGCACATTGTGGTCTTTCGATCCGGTTGCATACACCAGAGCAGTGCCCCAGTGCTCAGGTGGGTGAACCCACAGTTGAGCTTGCAAGCCATGCGTGAACTCCACACTTGACTTCGTTTCACCTTTCCCCAAAACTCTCGCCACATCCTTACGGTTTACAAATGCATCCATCACTGCATGTGAGTCCTTCGCCGCTGCCAGGATGTCCAAATCACCCACGGTTGCTCGCATCCGTCGTAAGCTGCCGCCCATCTCGACAGCTTCCGCACCGGGTGCCTTCCTCAAGTAAGCCATCAGTTCTTGAGCAAACGGCCATGCGCGTCCTAATGGGATTCGGTTTGAACGTCTGCCAAGTGCCTCGATCCCGGCAATGATTTTCATTTCCGATTTTTCACCCATTCCGGGCAAAGAACGTAAGTTCCCTTTCCTGGCAGAATTTTCCAGTTCATTCAGGTTGGTGATCCCCAGCTGCTTCCAAAACATTGCCACCTTCTTGGGTCCAAGGTCAGGTACTTTTAACAACTCTGCCAGGCTGGGTGGTACTTCCGCTTCCAGTTTTTCTAAAAACTCAAGATGCCCGGTTGTGAGTAGCTCACCGATTTTTTCTGCGATTGCCTTACCCACCCCATCCACCTCGGTCAATTTTCCTTGCTTCCATATCTCATTGACATTCTGACCCAGATTGCTCAGGCTGTCTGCGGCTTTGCGATATGCCAGGATTTTGTAGATATTTTCTCCCTTGATCTCCATTAAATCCGCAATCGTCCGGAAGATATTCGCGAGTTGTTGGTTCGTCATGGTCGGCATATAAAAAGTTTACCATGAGATGGTGTGAAAGTTTTAATTTTTAAGCCGGCATGATTATTTTACCCTGACTCAGGATACTATATACATATTCACCCCCTTCTGCTAAAATTTCACCTAATATCAATCAGGTCGGTTACTCAAGTTATTC
>JBAPSY010000200.1:0-9635 GCA_049281855.1 Anaerolineales bacterium | reverse complement strand
CTTACTTTCCCAATCAGGTGGGGCGTGTTTCACCCGTTTCTTATCGCTCGGCTTCCTTTGATCATCGTCCGGCTGGACCTGGCGGTTGAACATGGTGTGCCCGCTTCAAGATCGAATTCACTCTGGCTAGGAATACCCTGGGATGGAAGCTTTCCCTAAGGCTGATATCCGCACCAGCCTCCAGCGAGGAAAGAACCTCCTGCTCCTGCATCTCTACCCCCGAGACCAGTATCGGCAGACTCTCAGCTTGGTTTGCCTCCCGGATCGTACGAATCAGTTGCAGGCCTCGTTCAGATTGCAGGCCCCAATTCAGGATCACTAGGTCAGGAATAACCTGTTGGATCATCGCTATGGCGTTGTCTTCCAGCTCTACAACCCAGGCTTCATAGCCCGCTTCCACTAGGCAATCCAGGATGAACTTGGCCTGCAACCCATCTGCGCTGATGATCAATACTTTCTGTCGATCCATCTCGGCGACCCGTTCTACTCGTAGCGCAGTGCTTCTACCGGCTGCAAGCGGGCTGCGCGTGTGGCCGGGTAAATACCGAAGAATAATCCCACCGCCATCGAGAACAGCGTTGCCAGCAGCACACTATCCAGGCCCACCGCCGGCTGGATGGTCGTCCCGCTGATTTGGATACTCCCCATCAGGCTGGCGATCCCCGCTCCCAACGCCACCCCGATGATGCCTCCGAGCAGGCTTAGCACCATCGATTCAACCAGGAACTGCATCATGATATCCTGACGCAATGCACCGACGGCCTTGCGCAGGCCGATCTCGTGCGTCCGCTCGCTGACCGTGGTCAGCATGATGTTCATTATGCCGATCCCACCCACCAGCAGGGAGATACCTGCAATCCCACCCAGGAAAATAGACAGGGTATCGGTCACAGCCGTAGCGGTCTGCAGGGTGGCTTCCTGACTGGTGACGGTGAAGTCATCCGCCCCTTCCACCGTGCCGTGCAGCTGACGCATCGCCTGGGTCACCTCGGTCACCACTGAATCAACCACTTTTGAGTTGTAGGCCTTCAGGTTGATCTGGCTGATCACATTCGAGCCCCTGAAGCGCGTCCCACCCGTCAGGCGGTAGAGTGCGGTAGAAAGAGGGACGAACACCTGGTCGTCCTGGTTCAAGAAACCGGTGCCGCCTTTGCTCTCCAGCACGCCGATCACTTTGAATGGCTGCCCGTTCATGCGCACCCGCTGCCCCACCACCCCGCTGGTGCCGCTGAACAGGGTCTCAGCTACCGAGCTGCCCAGCACCACCACCAGTGACCGGTTAGCCTGGTCGGTATCCGAGAGGAACTCGCCATCCGCCAGTGTCATCGATCCCAGGTCCTGGTAGCCAGAGGTCACACCCATGAGCCGGGTGTTGGTATTCTGCCCCTGGTAGACCACCTGCACGAAGCTTTCGGTCTGCGGGGCCACCACATCCACGTTCGACAAGCCAGCCAGCTGGTTGGCATCATCGATGGTCAGCGTCGCCGCTGAACCGGCACTGGTACGCACGCCGTTCTCACTGGTGCTGCCCGCAGTGACGTACACCAGGTTGGTGCCAATGCTCTCGATGCTGGAGGTGATCGAAGCCTCCGCACCGCGACCGATGGATAGCATGGCGATCACAGCGGCAACGCCGATCACGATCCCCAGGATGGTCAGCATCGAGCGCATTTTATTCGCGTTAAGACTATCCAGCGCTTCCAATAAAAGACGGTATATTTTGTGCATCGCTTCATCCGTTCTCGACCAGACCATCCCGCAGGCGGATCACCCGCTGGGTATGGCTGGCGATGTTCTGATCATGGGTGACGATTACCAGGGTCAGCCCTCGCTCCTGGTTCAGGCGCAGGAGCACCTGCATGATCTCCTCACCCGTGTGTGAATCCAGGTTGCCTGTCGGTTCATCCGCCAAGATGACGGACGGCTCATTGATCAACGCCCGGGCGATTGCCACCCGCTGCTGCTGGCCACCGGAGAGCTCCATGGGCCGGTGATCCATCCGGTCTGCTAGCCCCACTGCTTCCAGCATCGCCTCAGCCCGCTTGCGAATTTCCTGCGAAGACGTGTGGCCGTTATCTGGGGCGTAAAACAAGGGTAATTCTGCATTTCTCCGCACCGTCATGCGCGGCAGAAGGTTGAACATCTGGAAGACGAACCCGATCTTCTGGTTGCGGATGCGGGCTAATTCGTCCTCCTCCATCTTTGAGATGTCCTTTCCATCCAGGAAATATTCCCCACTGCTGGGCAGATCCAGGCAGCCCAGGATGTTCATCAGAGTCGATTTTCCCGATCCCGACGCTCCCATGATCGCCACAATTTCACCGCTCTCGATGCGGAAAGTCACACCCATCAGTGCGGGAACATCCACCGCACCCAGATGGTAGGTTTTAATAAGGTCTTTGACTTCGATCATATCAGGGCACCGTTCTGGTGGGCATCGCGGTCGTATCATCGCTCTCGATGGTAATCTGGCTGGCAGTGATATTGCCCTGGTCATCCCGCTCGCCCACCACCATCACCCGCGTGCCAGGCTGCAGCTCGCTGACAGTGCCTTCCACCGATTTTATGATTATCGTGTCTCCAGTAAGATTCACCGCGGTCACATCCTGGGCGGTGCTGAGCTGGAGCACATTGCCATCCATGCTCTTCACCTGACCCATGATCCCACCACCCCTAAAGTTACCCTGAGATTGGTCAAAAGTCAGCGGACCGCCACCCGGCAAAGGCGTCCCATCGATTCCAAAACTTCCTCCGGTTACGTCTCCGCCGGCAGGAAACCCTCCACGCTGCTCAAAGAAGCGAGCTTGCGCTTGGTTGTTCTGGTTGTTCTGGTAAGTCCTCCCACCCCAAAATCCTCCTGCACCAACCAATAGCACCAGCACGATCACACCGACGATGATCAGGATATTTTTCTTCATTTTTCTCTCCTATAAAAGGTAATGATTATGGGATGCCCGGCCCAAAGCCGCCGCCAGGCCCTTCAAACTGTATATTAAAATCGCCTACGGCACCATTTCCGCCGCCGGAAGCGATGGTGGAAGAACCCGTCAGGACTACTGTATCCCCTTCACGCAGCTGGTCGCTGGTCACCTCGCTGGTTGAATCACCCACCAGCCCGACTGTAACCGGCACCGATATCTGCTGGCCTTCGAATAATACCATCACCGTCCTTTGCCCATTGGTTGTGCGTAGTGCATTGTTCGGCACGACCAGTACATTCTCAGCTTTGGCCACGATGATGTTCACCGAGGCGGTCATGCTGGGCAGAATGCTTTCGTCCGGGTTGGTGAGCTGCACGGTCACCGGGTAGTTCACCACGCCCTGGGAGACAGTCGCCACCATGCTGATTTGGGTTACTTTGCCCTGGTATTCCTTTCCGGCGATGGCGTCAAAGGTGATCGCGGCGTCCTGGCCAACCTTGATCGAGGAGATGTCCATCTCAGAGATCGACAGGTTAATGTATAGTTTGGAAAGATCGTCGATCCGCAGGGCGACCGTACCTGCGTTGACGATATCGCCGGCCATCACATCCAGGCTGGTGATCGTCCCGGTGAAAGGCGCGCTCAGTGACGCCTGTGCCTCGGCCGCTTCAGCCAGGAGCACCCGGGTCTGCGCCACCGTCAGGTCATTCTCCGTGGGACCATCTACCAGGGCATCCAGGGTGGATTGGGCATCATCCACCGTAGCCTGTGCCAGGACGATATCCTGCTCGGATGGATTTTGCAGCTTATCCAATGCCTCCTGGGCATCTGCCAGGACGCCTTGTGCCACCACCAAGTCGTTTAAGGTCGTCTCGACCTCTGACTGCGATCGCTCTCCGTTGTACCAGTTCAAGGTAGCCAGCGCCCTGTCACGCTGGGTTTTTACCACTTCCAGAGCGCTCAACGCCTGTGCCTTGGCAGGATCCTCGCTTGGGTCACCTCCCGTATGATCATATAAGGTCTGTAAGCGCTCCACCTCAGACTGTGCCACCACATAGGTGGCCTGTGCACTTGCAATCTGCTCCTTACTGCCCCGCCCCCACTGCAGTCTATCTACCGCTGCCTGGGCTGTATCCGCGTCATCCTGGGCGTTGATCACCGCCAGCTGAGCCTGGGCAATGGCAGCTTCGGTGGGGTGGAGTTGGTCTTCCAGGTTCTGCTTGGCGTTGTCCAGAGCTGTCTGTGCTTCGGCTATTTTCAGCGGTTGTGGCTTCTGCAGCTCTTCCAGTGCTTCCTTGGCGCTGATCAGGTCGATCTTCGCCTGCAGTACACTGGTCGGCAGTGTGGATGGATCCAGGGATGCCAGTTGATTGTCCTGTTGCACCAGTTGCCCTATGCTGACCTCCACCGACTGCACAGTTCCGCTAGACTGCCAGGAAACGTTCGCACTCTGCTGTGACTGCACTGTCCCTGTACCGCTGACTGTGCTCTCTACCACTCCGCGCGCTACGCTGCCGGTGCGAAGCGTGGCGGTGGTATTGGTTTGCTGGCTGGCTCTCACCCTAAGATATACCCCTCCAGCAACCAGCAGAACGACGATGACGACGAAAATCCAGTAAATTCTCTTCCTCTTCTTCATGATTCGAACCCTTTCTCCAGTGGTAATGATTTCAGGCGTTATTCAATTTGATCGTTGGTGTGCTACACCAAAAGACTGCGCATTTAATCATAACGATTAATTATTTAGACATTGTTAAGATAATGTCAAAATCGTGTTCAGATTAGATTGAGGTAATGACGTTTGAAGTAGATATATACCGAAGGAATCTCTTCTCTCCACTCCCTAATCCTTTCTGTTGGGATCTGTGGAGGCATTCTCCTAACTCCTCTCTCTAATTCAGTCGGATGATTTTTTTTGAGAATTCCCATCTCCCCCGACATCAATCGCTTGTAGAAATTTGAGTAGGTGTGGTGGTCTACTTTAACTATACAGAAAAATGGCTCAGCTAAGTGGGATGTCAGCTCCAGAGTTCGAGTCCGTCAGGCGAATTCGAACTCGACCGGAGTTAGATATCACAACGATGAATGGATGCGCATGGTATTATCCACATCCTCCAAAAAACCACCAATCTGTAGAGATGCCTCCCCATAATTTTTATAATCAGATAAATCTACCTCCTCTTCTTTGATTGTGCGTATTAACCGCTCAGCATAACCGTTTTTCCGAGGCTCACCCTGAGCAGACATATACTTGGCTTGCCCGTTGTACTTCAACCGGCGAATTGAAATAGGAGACCTCCTTTGGTGATCCGACCTTCGATGAATATGCCAATTGTATGATTTGCCTTCGGGATGAAACCTACCTGATTGGAGCGATTGCAAGCAGTGTCCTTCTCAGCTGTGTCGACAAGGATGGCAATGTTCTGTGGATACAATCCCTGCTTGAGCGGCAGATAGTTTACGGTGGTATGGCTTTGATTGAACTTGAAGGGAGAGGCTTCTTTGTGGCTGGTCTGATCCAAATTACCAATGGTCGCTCCTGCGATGCATTCCTTCTGCGAACCGACGCTGAAGGACGGGTTGGAGAATTGGCGATATGTGCCATGCAATATGGCGATGTTGCACGCTTTCTGCCAATAGCTTCCTAAGTTTGTGGCCCACCACTAATTCCAACGGAAGCTCGCTCTGATCAGGCTGATGAGCAATATCGTTGGGTGTATAGGTAGAAAAGAAATAAAAGGCATGGTGTAAGAGAATGAATATAATACTCTTGTATCATCCTGACATGCATGGGTAGGTATTATTGGAGCGACGCACTATGTTGGGTCATTTCTAATTGAGGGTTGACTTCGTTCGGGATATGAAACGGTCAAAATGTATGTCTGCGAACTTACCTTTTGCATTAGTCTCTGTTGATTCAGTGACATCATTTTCTGCCTTTGGACAGGTCTGCAGGCTGACTTCCCTCGTTGATAATTAGTAATAACAGTTCTAAGCATTCATCTCAAAATGATGCAGATGTGATGCAGATGGATGGTTAAGCAATGGATTCAGAAGACATGCTGGAGAAATATAGCGCCATTTATTGGATTCTGTGGACAATAAAACACAATATATAAGGTGTAGAACGCCAGTCCTAAGACTTCGGATCAGACGGTTGTGGGTTCGAATCCCGCCGGGGCGCTAGTTTTACTGGATAATAATGAGCTGATTCCCAAATTCCCACCCAGCAGGCTCAATTAAAGCACCTCTGGATAACTCCCAGGATGGGTCCTGGTGAAAAAAATATGACTAGCATCCAGAAAATTGACCAAGAGACCGGTCTCATGTGCAATCCATGTGCAATCTGATCAGCTGATTCGTTTAAGATCAATCGGTAATTAAAATTATCCCTTGGCTGGGATTGAACCTTTAATAGCTAGGTTATGATAACCATTCTTATAAATCATATTTATAGTAAATCTGTAAACCCACCAAAATTGGCTGGATATACTGCAAATATTCCGCATAATTAATAGTTGGGCGGTTCTTTTCAAAGCCAGGTATCTTGATTTAGGAGAATCAGTTATGTTAGAAATCAGAGCCATTGTTTGGGGTGTGCGAGACCTTCATCGGGCTATAAAGTTTTGGTGTGAGGCACTTAATTACAAATTGCGGATAGAACCTGATGTCGATTTTGCCATTCTTATTCCGAAAGAAGGAAAAGGTATACAACTATCCCTCAATGCAGCAGTCACTTCGGCTAAACCTAAACGGCACCATATAGATTTGTTTACACATGATCAGGAAAAAGAAGTAGATCGGTTGCTGAAACTTGGCGCAACTCGAGTGGAGTGGAAGTATGAGCCTGATGCAGATTATGTTGTGCTAGCCAACCCAGATGGAAATACCTTTTGTATTGTTCAGGTTTAGTCTAAAGGTTCCCTGCTATACAATGTCGAAGCAGTTTTATCCTATCTGTAGTTGTCCATGAGTGAAATGGTATGCAATTTCCAGTAGGTTCGAACTGATGTCTTTTCGTTCAGGCAACGAATCTTGCGTAACACAAAACTGCCCAACACAGCGTGCAATGGACGCTGGGGATTCTGCCGTATTTTCAAGCATTTCTCTGGCTTCGAGTTTTTTCTGCTCCCAAACATTATTCACACCTACCCCGGAGCCAGTAACGCAAACAGTTATATTACCGAAATTACCCCTTAACTGGAATTGAAGCTATAACCGCTACATTCCAGGTTCCAGTTCTGGAGACTAAGGATGACTAATGAAAATCACCCTTATGGCTAGTTTCGATTGAAATTTGACAGATTTCAGTCAGATCGGCAACTGCTCAGACCTTTTCCCTTTTCAGATCCACAAGATCGATCGGCATCGGAGTGAGAATTTCATCCCTCAGGCGAGCTGCCAGGGACTACAAGATCATGAAATTCTAAATTTATTGGTATTTATAGCCCATTCGAGCTTGAAATAGACTGCCAAATGTTTAGCAATTCCCTGAAAAGTAAAGTCGTTTATGTGGGTTAGTCAATGTTATGCATATTACGAATATTCGGGACAAGTGTCCCTCCCACAACGGGACATCTGTCTATCGCCTTTGAAACCGTAATCTTGTATGATGACCATAGCCTGAGCAACGAAACACGGCCTCTACCGGGCTCTGGCATCACTCGCATAATCTGCAAGGCGTAATCAAACGCTACTCACACGTTGGCCGGGATGCTCCTGCTGAAGGATTGGCCCCGGTCAATTTATTTTACCCACTAATCAATGGAGGCTGAAATGGTCAACAATGTTGTTCTCGAGGGGATTGTTGTCAGGACTTGAAAGATTGATTCGATCGGATGGTAATAATAGCCAGGAATGGGCGTAGATATGACTGCTACATGCGTATTGTGGGTAAGAGCCTGCCTGAATTGCGAGCCGTTGTTTTCGTTCCTGGATGGATTGCGCCAAGACAGCGAAAGACGCTATTGGATAGAGCACAAAGTAATGTAAAGGAACCTAAGTGACACACAGGTAGATTCCGGACAGATAAGAACCGGTGTCGAAATCCTGCTTAAGATGTCCCACAAGGCCTTGACAAGTTCTGAGGAGGATATAAAATGATAGATAAGCGATTGAGAAATGAGATCGCTCAGTGTAAACTGATGATCTCAGATGCAGAGTCCTTGCACTTTTACAGATCTATCACCAGATTTAATAAGTCCGGCAGTAAGTGCAAATTCCGCTGCCTTGGGGGAACTTATAAGCTGCTGAGAGGATACCCACCCTCTCCGCTGCTCGTAAACTTAATCTACCCTTCTCCACATGGAGAGGGGTTTTTCTTATTATTCTATCTTTTATCGTTTAAAAAGATTGTATTTCATTTTTAGACGAAAGTCGATGGGCAGATGTCCCGAGTGGATAGGGACAAATGTCCCGAACATCCGTGGATTTTATTTAATATTCTCACAATAGTTTACGGGCAGATACGATGTGCAATGAGGGACGTGAGTCAGAGAAGTCGTAGTATTAGCGATTGTGGAATTGTTGGCAGGTATATACGCCGACACTCCTTATATCCCTGCATTTATATCAATCACACTGAAAAGATCGAGGGTTCGAATTCCTCCAGGTCCACCAGGGATTTTTTTGGTGTAAATAGTGGCTTCCACTGCGGCCCGTAAATTATGGGCATCATCCTCATTCTTCTGGTTTCTCCGGCGCCGCTGTGAAACATGCACCTGAGCCTCCGTGAAACGCAGGTGCCAGGAGGTATCCCGTCTTCCTTTCTGGGCAGGACATATCTGAACTAACGGGCAGTCCTGGCAGATACCCTCATCAAAATGAGCCACATATCCCTTTTTCTGACTACTTGGCAGGACAGGGGGATAGTGTATTCACACACTCACACATGATATGTAATTATATTCATTGCTATTTTGTTTAATTGCGTTCAATATGACTTATCGCTTCTGAATATCAAGTTCTAATCAAGTTCTAATGCTTGACACCGACAATGATTTCTGATAGTATAATAATATGGTACCGGTACCATTGAAAGTTGGAGACATATCGCATAAACGAGGTGTCCTTCCGCAATGAAACCCAGTCTCATGAAGCAGGCATAGATATTATCTATCAATAGATGAACCTCATTCTGGAAACGAAAAACATTACCAGGGAATTCCGCGGCGTGAAAGCATTGAACAACGTAAGCTTTTGTGTCGTCGAGGCTGAGATTTACTGCATTGTCGGTGAAAACGGCTTTTTATTCTAAACTCAAGGGAAAGCGATAAAACCTATGACAGAAGCTATACCCGTCGTGGAAATGCGGAACATCAAGAAGAGCTTTGCTGCTGTCCGGGCGCTTCGCGGGGTAGACCTGATATTACACAACAATGAAGTATTGGGATTGGTGGGCGACAACGCTGCCGGTAAATCTACCCTGATGAAGGTTCTCAGCGGAGCCTACATCCCTGATGAAGGAGAGATCTTCATTGATGGTAAGAAGGTACATATTAGCGATCCTTTGCATGCGCGTCACCTAGGCATCGAGATGGTGTATCAGGACTTGGCCCTTGTCAACAAACTAAACGTGGCAGCCAACGTTTTCCTAGGACGTGAAACGATGTCCACAAAATTAGGCATGATTGGTGTAATTGACAGCCGCCGCATGGAACAAGAGACGAAACGCTTGCTAGATAGTCTCAAGATCGACATCTCATCTATGCGCTT
>JBAPSY010000199.1:0-3077 GCA_049281855.1 Anaerolineales bacterium | reverse complement strand
ATCATCTGCACGGTTGCATCGCTTTCTTCAAAATCCGTTTTGACCGGGTCAGGGATCTCAGGGTCACCCTCACCCGCCAGCTCGCCTAATAGAGCGATCCGCCCGCGGCAGGCAGGGAACTCGTTCTCTAGGGCTTCTTTGTGACCCTGCTCCATCACGACGATCAGGTCGGCAGCAGCCAGGAGGTCCGCGTCCGCCTCACGCGTGCGGTGGGCGCCCAGGTCAAGGCCGAATCCAGCCGCGGCTTTCATTGCTGCGGGGTGGGCTGGAAGGCCAGCATCGGTCCATGTGCCCGCGCTGCCGACCGTCCATGCCTCGGACTGGCCTGCTGCATGGAGTTTACGCTTGGTGTAGGCTGCAGCGATAGGAGAGCGGAAGAGGTTAGCGGTGCACACAAACAGGATCACAGGCATGGATGGCTCAGTCTAGCGGGAGAACTTGGTACGGTGTATTATGACCCACTCGCTATATCATCCACCCTGGATCATCAATACATGGGATCACCAAGTTAAAACGACAGGGATGCCAGATGAAGGGTCAATCGAGTTATTTTTTCCTGGATCTCAAAAACAACACAATCGCGATTATAAAAATGAGGACTATTCCTCCGCCGAGAAGACAATATAAAACACCGCGATATCCCGGTATTTTTAGTGCGCTGGAAACTGGGGTTGTTGGGAGGGAAGATGAGGTAGGAGAAATCAGTGCCACCTGTGTTGACGATTGTGTTGCCGTCAAACCAGGTATCGTTCCATTGCCAGGTAGTCCCGTAGCGGTAGAAACAATGCTGGGACTGGATATAATGGTCTGAACTGTAGGACTTACTGTAGAAGTAGTCGTCTGGGATGGAATCACCCGAGTGGGCTGGGTGGATATTACGGTTATTTGTGGGGGACTTGTTGGAGTTTCAGTAGACGAGATGGTAGGAATTATCGCGGTGGTTGGGGGAGCCGTTGGAAGTGTTTGGTGAAGAGACCTTGCTCGACCAATTTGAATTAGAAAGGATAACAAAAGGAATAGCACAAGTATAAAAGCTACAGCAAACTTAGACAATAGGTTTTTACGGATAGTTTGCATTCTCGTTACCGTCCATTTCTGAGATGAAAAGTGTCCATTTTTACACCATGAATATTCTAATTCACATGCTCCGCCATTCCGACAAAGTCGGAGGCACATGGCTCAAAAATAAATCACCCCTGGGGATTGGGCATACCCATTCCCCCTTAACCGAAATTCACCATTCGTTGATCCGTCTAAATATGTTGATTAACCGGAAATAAGGTCACTTTCCGAAGCGTCTGCCAACCTAGCTTACACCTATCAATACCGGTACATTTTTGCGCATACGCCCAAATCAAGTCTTTAGAAATCGTTTCCGGATAAATCTCTATGTAAAATCTGCTTCATCTCGCCCTTGCCATTCCCCCTATCTCTGTTCACATAACAAGACCCTTGTAATCAGGTTATGCTATGGCAAGGTTTACCCAACCTTCGTGAGACAACAGGAATCATTTGCCTGACTGTAAAGGCTTTAATGGAATGTTGAGTGAAATATCGAGGCTCATTTTTGCTATAGGCAGTCCCAAGAAAGTGATCGGCAACGTGGGCTTCTACCCCTAGATTGGTCGGTGTCGGTAAGCCTGCCTGGCGTGGACTGATGATTAATTTCGGGGTAGTATAACATAAAATCGAGTTGGAGATTATCATCTCCCCCCAAGGATAGGACTGCAGGCTTCGCGAGTACCGACCTCCAACCTTGGTTTCCGGTCGGTGCCATAGAGGGTCATCGACACCAAGCGAAGCGTAGCTCAATTATTGATCACCCCGTATGTTCACTATTGGTCTACTTTTCCCCCTTATTATATTTAGCTATAAATCAAGCAGAGGATAGGAGTTAATTACCTATTCACCTGGATTCCCGCATACGAGGATGAGACTCTAATGATTAGTTAACCAGTTTGAGAAGAGGAAAACACAGATAATCCTGTCAGCGTTTCTATAAATTGGATATGCCAGACGATATCGTGTTCGTGGAAACCATCCCCAAGACCAGCGTGGGTAAGTTTGATGAGAAAGTCCAACGAGGGCAGTATAAGAACCACACCCTGCCGGAAAAGTAGGTGGTTGATTTCAGGCTTTTTTTCGATCGACGACCGCTTTGACGAGCTTGACGGCGATGGAGCCGCCAGGGACGAGCATGCCGACTGCATCCGCAGTGACATCGAAGAGCAATTCCCGGGTGATCACGCCTTTGAACTGGTCCTGTAGTTTCTTACCACCCCCGTTGATCTCGCCGGTGAGGGCATTGAACTCGATCACGGCCCGCTTGCCTTTGCCGGACCATTCGTATTCGAAGGCATACACCGGGCGGAAATTCAGCTCCAGGGCTTCCACGTCCACCCGTTCTTCGTGGATGGTGTGGGCGTTCTGCACCGGGCGGATAACCTCACCGATCACCTGGCGGGCGACCGCTGTGGCGCGCAGCTGCGGCGGTACCACCAGGACACCTTCGGGTGCGAAAGTGTTCAAGTCCAGGATGAGGGTCTTGGCGAAGGGTGCATATTTCGCCGGGTCAGCCGGCTCGCCCTTCACGCCCAGAAAAGCGCGGGTGGCCCGAGCGCTCTCCTGGCAGTGCTCGATCGCGTTCAAGGCGAATGAGGCGTGCTTGTCTTTCGTATCCACCGGTAGCTCTTGCCCCAATACGCTGACCGATATCACATCCTCCCCACTAACCGGCACAGCGTAGCTGCGGGCGCGGTCGTAGACTGTTCGGCTGGAGATCGTAACCAGCCAGAAGGGCTCCAGGCGATTCTCCACCCCTACGAGCTGGATATCCTCCGGCTTGAGACGCCCCAACAGGGAGCCCATCGTGCCCGCCACAAGCTGCACTTTGCGCTGCTCCACCCGGTCGCGGGCGACTTCCGGGGTGAATTGGGGGACGTAGTGATAGGCATGTTCTTCAGCAAGGGAAATTTCCACAGATAGGCCTCCTGAACTCGGATACCCTAATTATACCGTCTTCCTCCTGGGCTGACCTTCTTCAAACCAATTGAATATTTTACCTTAAGCTTGGCTTC
>JBAPSY010000198.1:0-7775 GCA_049281855.1 Anaerolineales bacterium | reverse complement strand
CCTCCAGAAAAAAAGCAATCTCAACAACGCCCACCAGGTCCAACAACTCGTCCTCCAGATTCAATATGGAGAGCTGGCAGCCATCACAGGATGAGAATTTGTATACAGCAACGGTTGGTTTGCTCATTAGAACTCCTCCACATTGACGTAAGGCTGCAGCTTATCAAAGCTGAAGACCGGACCGTCTTTACAAATGAAGAAAGGTCCAAGCTGGCAGTGCCCACAAGAGCCCAGCCCACACTTCATATTTCGCTCCAGGGAAACAAAGATGCGTTCTGGTGGTACTCGTCTTGCCAGGGCTTCAAAGATTACGAATCGAATCATAATTTCTGGACCACAGGTCAAAATGACGGTATTGCGTGGGTTAACGCGCGTATTGTAGAACAAAATAGGTACAACGCCAATCCGACCTTGCCAGGCATCGTCACCGCGATCTACAGTTACATTGATTTCGATGCCTGCATCCTGCCAGGTCTGGTATTCGCTGGTAAATTGGAGATCATTGGGTGTTCGGGCACCGTACAGCACAATCACCTTACCAAAATCCTGCCGGTGGTGGAGGACATAGTAGAGCACAGGGCGAATGGGAGGCAACCCAATCCCACCAGCAGCGATCACAATATCCTTGCCAACGGATTCATCCAATGCCCACCAACTTCCAAAAGGTCCACGTACCCCTAAGACATCGCCCACATTCATACGGCTGATGGCAGAGGTAACATTGCCAACTGAACGGATGGTGTGACCGATGCGGTGACCGTCTTCCATGTCCGAGCTGATCGAAATAGCCGCTTCACCCAAACCCGGCACCGATACCATATTAAACTGACCAGCTTTGAAGTGAAACCCTTCCCGTAGATCAGGGTCGAGAAACTGCAGCCAATAGGTCGACACCCCGGGAGCTTCATGTACGATCTCGGTAATCTCAGCCCAATAGGGTTGCATGGGTGCAGATGGAGAAATCGCGTGGGGTTTTCCAATCGTTGGAATCATGCTTGCACCTCCTCACGGATTGCACGCAGCTCAGCCGTTACGTCAATCTTGGCAGGGCACCAGGTGATGCAGCGCCCACAACCAACACAGCCTGAAGTGCCGAATTGAGCATACCAGGAACCGAATTTATGTGTCAGCCACTGACGGTAGCGTGAACGGGTGTTTGGGCGTGAATTTCCACCCACAATATAAGAATAATCCTGGTTGAAGCACGAATCCCACACTCTTTCTCGGTGTGCATTCTGACCGGTCAGGTCAGCAGAGTCGCGTGCATCCCAACAGAAACAGGTTGGGCACACTTGGGTGCAGCTGGCACAGCTCATACAGCGACGTGCCACATCGTCCCACTGCTGGGCATCCAGATTGTTAAGCAACAAATCCGGTAAATCCTGCGGTTGGGTTAGTTCGCGACCCATCTTTGTGCTGGCTTCATCTAAACTTTTTTGGGCAGCTTGCAGCCAAAAGGCACTGGTGGGCAGGATAGGCATACCTTCCATTACCAAACGCCCGGCTTCAGAACCAAGCTCTACCAGAAAAACGTCCTCCAGCTCGGTCAGGTTAAGATCAAAACCTGGGCTGGCTTTAGGTCCTGTACCCATGGAGACGCAAAAACCGGTTCCACATGGGTGAAGGCAGTTGACTGCCAGGATAAAAGCGCTTTGGCGGCGTGCCCAGTAAACAGGGTCTTTCCACTCTTCCCGCAGGAAGATGCGGTCTTGCACCTGGATCGCTGCCAGATCACAGGGGAAAACCCCGAAGAGGGCGAGGGGGGTGAGATCGGGGATTTGCTCTTCTATCTGCCAACGACCATTTTCATCACGTTTATAACTGGCAAGCTCTGTCTGAGATGGAAAGAAGAATTGCTTCCAGGATTGCGCACCAGGAGTGACATCAAAGTAGCGCTGGTGTCCGGTATAAACGAGGCGATAGCTGGCTGCATCCTGCTGGCTGATATACCCTTTAGGTAAATCTCGGGCACTATTTAGGGGCTTGTATACAATAGCTTCGTCTTGGATCTGCGGCCCGAGGACCCGATAGCCCATTCGGTGTAGATTGGCAATCAACTTCTCCAACCCAGCCTTGGGCAAGGCTACTGTTGAGCCCACGGTAACTAGGATTTCTGCCATGCTATTCCTCTTTATGTTCGACGGGGTTGGCGAACATATCCAGAAGCTGCAGTCGCGTGGTCATCAAACGACCAGCAACCACATTTGCCAATCGGCGCATCACGAAATAACCAAAGTCGTGGTCCTCGTCGCACAGCTTGCGCAGCTCAAAGGCATCAAAAGCCACCAGGCGGCTGGGCAAGACGGCACGTGCTCCCGCAGTGCGCTGGCGGACCACAGGGGTCACGCTCGACCAACCCACTTCATCCATTGCGTCGGCGGTAAGGATGCGCATTCGCCCACGCCCGGGTATGCTGATCTCAATCGCCACCCGGCCTTCAATGACAACGTAGAGGTAATCTTCCTTATCACCCTCATGGAAGATAACCTGGCCTGGTTCAAATTTAAAGATTCTGGCGATATTGACCAATTTATTAAAATGATCCGCAGTCATCACCTGGAACCATGGGATGGTCTGCAGCGCCCTGACCAATTCCTGCTGATTCGTCATAATCCTTCCACTCCTTCTCGTTTTTGAAAACACAAAACTAGGAGAGAGAGGTTTCTCTCCTAGTAAAATATAAATTTAAATTGCGTATATTTTCACAAAAAATCCCATATTTGTGAGGTGTTAGAGGTCATCAATGGCAAGGCGGAATGTCACACGAAGGTGTGAAGAAAAACACGCCTATGAGTTATCTTACAATGGTTATTTTTTGGTCTTAAGCCCTTTTTTTAATAACTTATCTTCCCATTTGACGAATGATCGCATCGCCAAACTCGGAGCATTTGAGCAGGGTGGCACCATCCATCTGGCGGTGGAAGTCATATGTTACCGTCTTGGCAGCAATGGCACCTTCCATCCCTTTGATGATCAGGTCTGCAGCCTCATTCCAGCCCAAGTAACGGAACATCATCTCACCAGAAAGGATGAGCGAACCTGGGTTGACCATATCTTTATCGGCATATTTCGGTGCTGTACCGTGGGTGGCTTCAAAAACAGCATGCCCGGTTGTGTAGTTGATGTTACCTCCCGGAGCAATCCCAATCCCACCCACCTGGGCTGCCAGGGCGTCGGAGAGGTAGTCACCGTTCAAGTTCATTGTCGCGAGGACGTCAAATTCGCGCGGTCGGGTAATGGTCTGTTGAAAAACGATGTCCGCAATTACGTCCTTTACAAGCATCTTGCCAGCCCGCAGGGCAGAATCCTGCTCGATATTGGCGGCATCTTCACCTTTCACGTTTTTGGTACTTTCCCACTCTGCCCAGGTGTAAACTTGATCACTGAATTCGGATAACGCCAGCTCGTAGCCCCAATTTCGAAAGGCACCTTCGGTATACTTCATGATGTTTCCTTTGTGCACCAGGGTGACCGAGCGGCGATTGTTATCAATTGCCCATTGGATGGCGGAACGCACGAGTCGGAACGTGCCCTCTTTGGAAACAGGTTTGATGCCAATTCCGGATGTTTCAGGAAAGCGCATTTTTTCGTACTCAGCCGGGAACGATTCCTTCAGCAGTTGCTTGAACTTTAGATTGTCTTCGGTCCCATATTCAAACTCAATCCCGGTATAGATGTCCTCGGTGTTCTCGCGGAAGATGACCATATCCACATTTTCTGGGTGCTTGACGGGGGAAGGTACACCGGTGACGTAACGGACAGGACGCTGACAGACGTACAGGTCAAGGGCTTTGCGCAACGCAACGTTCAGGGAGCGGATACCGCCACCTATGGGAGTGGTCAGAGGGCCTTTGATCCCCACCAGGAACTCCATGAAGGCCTGGACGGTTTCATCCGGAAGCCAGGAACCGACCTTTTGATAGGCCTTCTCACCGGCATAGACCTCCATCCACTCGATTTTGCGCTTTTCACCATAAGCCTGCCTGACAGAAGCATCAAAAACGCGCTGGGAAGCGCGCCAGATATCGCGGCCGGTGCCATCCCCCTCCACAAAAGGCAGGATGGGATGGTCTGGTACTGATAATTTACCTCCCATGATGCCGATCTTTTCGCCATTCACCGGCACACTGATGAGTTGATAGGTCATATTCCTTCTCCTTTGGCTTTAATCACAAACGGTCACTAAAAACCTTAGATTATCTTAGGTTTTCAAGCCACCTTTTGGTTTATAAATTTTATCACCCTTCATATCCTCTGCTATAATTCGTCTGCTCTCAGCCAAGCTGCTGGGAGCGATCAAACTCTGGAGAACCAGATGAGCATCGACAGATCAACATCTCCATCCGTTAGCCAACCTCAAATAAGCTGGCATGCCCTGACGTCTGATCAGATCCTGCAGCAGCTAGCCACCCCACCCGAGACTGGATTGACCTCAGAGGAGGCCACCCGCAGATTGGAATCCTATGGGCCAAACCAGCTAACCGAAGCACCCGGCGTGACCTTCTGGCAGATGTTGATAGACCAATTTAAAGGTTTCGTGGTGATCATGTTAATCGTAGCGGCAGGCATCTCTGCCGTATTGGGCGATTGGGAAGAATCAGCCGCCATCATGGCAATCGTAATCTTGAACGCCACGCTGGGGGTGATCCAAGAGCGGCGGGCTGAGCAAGCGCTGGCAGCATTGAAGAAATTGGCAGCACCGGATGCGCAGGTGTTGCGTGACGGGCAAAGGCAATCAGTGCCTTCCACACGATTGGTGCCGGGCGATATCGTCCTGATGGAAGCGGGTAACTACGTCCCGGCTGACATCCGGTTATTGGAGGCGGCCAATCTTCGGATCGAGGAAGCTGCTCTGACGGGGGAATCCGTCCCGGTGCAGAAAGACGCCAATATTCGTCTGCAGGCAGATATTCCCCTGGGTGATCGCAAGAATACCACCTTTATGGGCACCTTGGTCTCTTATGGGCGCGGGCGGGGAGTGGTGGTCGGCACCGGCATGCGCACGCAGATCGGGTTGATTGCCGAGATGCTACAAGCAGTGGAGAATGAGCCCACACCCCTGCAGAAGCGTCTCGACCAGCTGGGCAAACTCCTGGGAGGAGCAACCCTGGTCATCTGTGGCGTGGTATTCGTAGTGGCAATCCTGCGCTTTACCGACCTCGGATTGATTACAGCAAGCGGAGGTGGATTACCGGTTTATTTAAAGGCTGCCAAGGGCGAGATCATCACGATGTTCATGCTGGCGGTGGGCTTGGCAATCGCGGCGGTGCCGGAGGGACTGCCGGCGGTGGTGACGATCAGCCTGGCGCTGGGGATGCGCGAGATGATCCAACGGCATGCCCTCATTCGCCGGCTTTCCTCGGTGGAAACACTTGGCTCGACCACAGTGATCTGTTCCGACAAGACCGGCACCCTGACCCAGAACGAGATGACCCTTACGCACATCTGGGTGGATGGCAGGTATCTTTCCATTACCGGAAAGGGGCGCACGCTGACTGGTGAGTTCCAGGAGAACGGCAAGCCTGTGGACCTGGGGGTATACCCGGCAGTGCGCACCGCTTTGTGGGTGGGAACCTTGAACAACGATTCGGAGCTGACCATCTCGGGATCGAGCGAGGAGGAGCAGACCTACCGCATGACCGGTGATCCAACGGAAGGGGCGCTGGTAGTGGCGGCAGCCAAAGCAGGAGCGCTGCCCAGACCTTTGAACCATGCCTACCCGCGCGTTCAGGAAGTGCCATTTGATTCGGAACGCAAGCGCATGATCACCGTCCATAAAATCCGGGAGTCCACTCCGGACGATTTCTCGCCCTTCTACCATCATGAAACCAGCGGGTACGTGGTGGCAATCAAGGGTGCCCCCGATGTGGTACTGGACTTGTGCACCCATTACCAACGCATGGATGATACTCCGGCATCCCTGACGGATGAGCAGCGCATGCGCACCCTGAATGCCAACGATAAGATGACCCAGGATGCACTGCGTGTGCTGGGGGTGGCTTACCGGGTGAGCCAAAGCATGCCTATCATGGAAGACCTGGAAAAGTTGGAAGAGGGGATGATCTTCGTCGGGCTGGTCGGGATGATCGACCCACCACGCCCGGAGGTGACTCCTGCCCTGGCAAAAGCGACCAAGGCAGGCATCCGCACCATCATGATCACGGGAGATTTCCCCAACACGGCGCGGGCAATTGCCGAAGCGATCGGCTTACTGAAACCCAACCACCAGGTGTTGAGCAGCTTTGAGCTTGATTCCTTGAGCGATGAGCAGCTCAGGCAGCAGGTGGAATATACGGATGTGTTTGCTCGCGTCTCGCCGGAACACAAGCTGCGCATCGTGGAAGCACTGCGTGACGATGGCGAGGTGGTGGCAATGACGGGAGACGGTGTCAATGATGCCCCATCGATCAAACGCGCCAATATCGGTGTAGCGATGGGCATCACCGGGACGGATGTGGCAAAGGAAAGCGCCGACATGGTGCTGACGGATGATAACTATGCCAGCATCGTATCTGCGGTGGAACAGGGACGAATCATTTATGATAACATCCGCAAATTTGTCTTCTTCCTGCTATCGTCGAACGTGGCGGAGATCATGGTGATCTTCCTGGCGACGCTGGCGGGACTGCCGTCACCGCTGACCGTGATACAGCTGCTGTGGCTGAACCTGTTGACGGATGGAGCGCCTGCCCTGGCTCTGGCGATGGAGAAGGGTGACCCAGCGATCATGCAGCGCCCGCCGCGACCGCCATCAGAGCCGATCATCAACCGAACCATGCAGACAGGTATCTTGATCCAAACGATTGCCCAGACTGGGGTGGTGTTGGGAGCATTCGTGGTTGGCTTGCTATGGCACCTGGAAGCAGGAGCGCTGGTGCCATCAGGGATGAGCCCGATCACGTACCTGCTGCAACATGACTGGCACGGAGTGGACGTGCAGACAGCGGAAACCATGGCGTTCGTGACTCTAAGTTTGTGCGAGCTGTTCCGGGCGTACACAGTGCGCTCTGAGAGGCTGTCCATCTTCAAACTGGGTGTGTTCTCGAACAAGTTCATGCAGTACGCAGTGGGGCTATCTATCTTGCTGCTAATTGTGGTGGTTAGCGTACCTTTCTTGCAGCCGATTTTCAACACGCATTTCCCGAGCTTGCGGGAGTGGAGCGTGATCCTGTCTTTCGCCCTGGTGCCAGCCGCGGCAGAGGAGATTACGAAGATGTACCTGCGTTGGAAGGATGGGAGGAAGAGGGAATAAATATCCGGCGGCCAAGGTCGCACCTTCAACGACGGCAAAGCCCATTTACGTGGGCTGGGGATGACGCAAATGGACAGAATCCAACAGCTAATTGAAGGAAATCTGCAGAGCGGGTTGGTTTTACTATAAGGGCGCAAAGACTCAGATACGAGAGATAGTTGCGGAAGAAAGGCGCTGCATCTACATCGCTCGCAGAGAACGCTCTTCATCACTCGCAGAGAACGCTCTTCATCACTCGCAGAGAACGCTCTTCATCACTCGCAGAGAACGCTCTTCATCACTCGCAGAGAACGCTCTTCATCGTTCGCAGAGAATGCTCTTCATCGCTCGCAGAGAACGCTCGCGATGTTTCGGACAAAGAACGTCCTCAATACTGCGGGCGAAGAACGCTCCTCTCTCGCTCACAAAAAACGTTCGCGAGACTTCGACAGACAAAGATCGTCTGCCCAGGGTTGCAAAGAACGCTCCTCTCTCGCTCACAAAAAACGTTCGCGAGACTTCGTCGCGAAGAACGCTCCTCGAT